>JAJRZI010000046.1 GCA_024275295.1 Gammaproteobacteria bacterium
CACCCCACCGATTCGTATACTCCATGACTATCCTTTGCACCGCTTCGCCGCCAGAACCTGATGCAGGAGCCCAGTGCATTAGTAGTGCACGCTGGGATCTGTGCGAGGGGTGCCGGGTAACCGGCATTCCTATCGCGACCGGCGAACAAGAATGAGCCAGAGGTCTATCAGGCTTATTTCATCTTCTACTATGGCGGGGGGGGTGTATAAGGAACTTTATTTTCAGGATTCCTGGCTATTTTTAAATTATCCATAAGGCCTTTATCAATGTTTGTGTCTCTAAAGACGGTATATTTTAGAATAAGTTAAGGCAAGTAAAGGGGGAGCCCCTTCCGTTCTAAAAAATCGCTGCCCCCTCCATTGAGCAGAAATAGCTGGAGATCTTCTGCTGCACTTTAGTCATATGCAGATTGTTCTTACCCTGGTTGTTGGTAAAAGGAATGCCCTTGATGTTAATGAGGTGCAGGTCATCTTTCCCCCCTGGTTGCAACCTTTTTTGCCCTATCATAGATGGTCTCAATCAGTTCTTATTCACCACAATTTTCGCACACATCAGCAGGCACACCTTTGATCACCACCGTGTTGATTGCTTTTGTATGGCTTTTTCTAGTTTTGTACAAGCTTTATTTCCAAATGACACCCCACTGCCGAGGCATATTTACGAAGCGTAGATATTGAAGGAGAATGCTGTTTATTCCCTCCTCCAGCTTCCAGCCTCGCTACCGCTGGTGTTTTAGTACCCATACGATTTGCTACATCTGACTGCGTAAGCCCCGCTTTCATTCTCGCTTTTAGTAATTCATCAAAAAGCGAAAACTCTTCTTCTAGTAAATCATATTCAGCCTTAACTTCAGGGTTACTCAACATTTTCTTTGTGAGTTCTTCATGTGTCAGCATTTGCTTTCACCTCTTTCATTCTTGATATGGCTAGCTTGAGATCACTTGGAGGTGTTTTCTGCGTTTTTTTGATGAAACAATGCAGCATTGCAATTTGTTTGTTCACCAAGGTGCAGTAAAAAACTCTTCCAATACCTTCCTTTGATTTCATTCTCAGCTCAAACAGCCCATCTTTCATTGGCTTCGTGTGAGGCATTACAAGATTAGCTCCGTGAACACGCATCCGCTTTGTGAGATGGATATACCTTGCTTGAATTCCCGCAGGTAGATTCACAATCTCTTCTTGGAGCGCCTCGCTGTAGTAGATGATATTCCAGTCCATCTATACATATTAACGTATTTGTTAAATCTTTCAAGGGAGAATATAAAACTCGTTATTTTTCATAAGCCTAACTACGCAGTCATGGTCTTGCTGATTTTGCGCAACCACCACATGAACAGGTGTCACGCCGACAAAGCCAAGCAGCAGAAAGCTGGGATGTGGTTGATCGTCCGGGTAGCTGGCAATGATTTCACCTGTTGTAATGATCTCTGTTACCTCCAGCCGTTTGATGCCCCGCTGGAACATACGCTTCACGGCATGGCCGCTGAATGAGATGTGGCTGCATTTCACGTACCAAGCTCCTGGGGCTAAAGGACATTAACAACCGTAATATCTGTTTCGTTAATGAACGGCCTTATAACTGCTGAACCGATAAAGCCAGCCCCACCGGTTACGACTACTGCGCATATTTTTCGCATACTGATTATTTAATCTCTGAGAGCCCTAATTCTCTGCAGCTCGCTTAAAGCATCTTAGGATATCGTCATTCCAGTCTGCGCAGGAATGACAGGTTAGTGCCACCTTGCTTAGCTGTCGTTTATTGGCGCCAGTAGGAATTCGATTACGAAGCTTCCGCTCCCGGCTCACGCCCCTTACCTACAATCCCTGTAGGCAAACCGGTGCTGATCCTCACGAACGAGCTCAAGTACAAGTTCCATGTCAATATAACCTGGACGGTGTACTAGGCGCGCCAACGAATTGAGCGCATCGTAGGCGGATACCGGTACCGGCTCGCCCTTCGCCTTGAGTATCTGCCTGGTCTTGCCTATGGCGTTCTCAATCAGCACTTGCAGAGCGTGCAACACGCCATTCTGTTCCAAGCGCGAAAGTGTGCCCCCAGCTGACAATTGCTGGCGAGCGTCATCAAGCAGGGAACTCTGTTCCCTCGCGATGTGCGCTGTTTCTGCCTGGTAGAGATCAAGCCGCATGCTGCTTTTCCCATTCGTAGGCTTCCAGTTCATGCCATGTCCGTGCCAGGAAACGGTTCCATGCCATGCTTTCTTCCCCTTTCAAGGGTACTCCTTCCTCAGCTACCAGTGCCCGCATTGCAAGCCCTGCACGAGGCAGGTCGATCAAATCAATGCGGTCTTCTCCAACCCCTAACACTGACGCCAGGCCTCGCCGTAGTGTTTCTGTGTTGGCCAGATTATCGAGTTTAGTAATTTCACGTCTCCATTGAATGGCGATATCCCAGTCGCTTTCGGGTTTGGCTCGGCCGTCTGCCCGGCTCCCGACAAGTACCGCCAATTCAAGGTCGGCCTGAGTCTCCAAATGCTGATGTATTGCCGATATAGTCATGTTGTCTGCGTCATCGTACAGGTAAAGCACTTGCCAACTCCATCCCTCTTCCTGATTTCAAACAGGGGGATAGATTCTGTTGATCTATTTAAGAAACACTAATGATATGATACCAGATTATTAATCATATCATTCCTAATCTAGCTAAAGATGGATCTCACAAAGTCTCTACAAAAACTCCGCTCTCAGGGGGCGGCTTTTACACATGACCTGATCATGGTGCCTGCGGCCTGGCTTGGCGCCTATTGGCTGCGCTTCAATTTGGGTCTTATCTCGGGGGCATTTTCGGATCGTGCGCTTGAGGTGCTGCCGTTGCTCATCATTGTCCAGGCCGCAGTACACTGGTTCTTTGGTCTCTATCGTGGGGTGTGGCGTTTTGCCTCTATCCAGGATCTGATTCGTATCCTGAAAGCTGTTGCCGCTGCCCTTGCCATTGATTTTGCCCTGTTGTTCCTGTTATTTCGACTGGAAGACATCCAGCGTTCAGTCCCTATACTCTTTGGTATTCTGCTGGTGATGTTGCTTACGGGACCCCGTTTTATCTATCGCTGGCTTAAGGATCACCACATTGACCTGCGGACTGGGGAGCGGGTCTTGATTGTAGGGGCCGGTAAGGCCGGTGAGATGCTGGTGCGGGATCTGTTGCGCAAGAGTGGCCACTCCTATCTGCCGGTGGCCTTTGTGGATAATAAAAAACGGCGACAGGGGCAAGAGGTGCGCGGGGTGCCTATTGTTGATCATTGTGATGCTATTCCCCAGGTTGTGGAAAAGTATGCCATCGATTTTGTAATGCTGGCCGTACCCTCAGCAAAGCCAGTCCAAATGCGCCATTTGGTAGAGCTGTGTGAGCAGAGTGGCGTCCCTTTTCGCACGGTTCCTGAGCTGGATGCACTGATGTCGGGCCGGGTGAGCATCAATCAGCTGCGTGAGGTCTCGATTGAGGATCTGCTGGGGCGCGACCCGGTCTCACTTGATTGGGAGGGTATTCGCAGTGGGCTGGCGGGTAAAACCATACTGGTTACGGGTGGAGGCGGCTCCATTGGTTCTGAATTGTGCCGACAGATTGCCCGTCTGGAGCCGGCAAATCTGCTGCTATTGGATCAGTGTGAATTCAATCTCTACGCCATTGAGATGGAATTGAGGGCGCAGTTTCCAATGCTGAAGCTGCATACCTATATCGGTGATGTGGCGGATCAGACGACAGTTGAACGGCTGTTTGCCAGCCATACCCCTGATATCGTATTCCATGCGGCAGCCTATAAGCATGTCCCGCTGCTTGAGCATCAGGTGCGCGAAGCGGTCAACAACAATGTGCTTGGAACATGCAATGTGGCGGAGGCCGCGGATCGGCATGGGTGTGCTGAATTTGTGCTTATCTCCACTGATAAAGCGGTAAATCCGGCAAACGTGATGGGATCTACCAAACGTCTGGCTGAGCTTTTCTGTCAGAATCTGGATGCTCGTTCAGCCACACGCTTTATAACGGTGCGCTTTGGTAATGTGCTGGATTCTGCGGGCAGCGTCGTCCCCCTGTTTCGTGAACAGATCAAGTCGGGTGGCCCGGTGACTGTCACCCACCCGGATATGGAGCGCTACTTTATGACCATACCTGAGGCATCCCGGCTCATTATGCAGGCGGCGGTTATTGGCGATGGAGGCGAGATATTTGTACTGGATATGAATGATCCGGTAAAGATCAGCTATCTGGCAGAGCAGATGATCCGGTTGTCGGGAAAGATGCCGGGAGAGGATATTGAGATCAGATATATCGGGCTGCGGCCCGGTGAAAAGCTCTATGAAGAGCTGTTCCACGAGCAGGAAAAACTACAATCGACAGGCCATGATAAGATTCTGCTGGCGCGGCATCGCAAGGTGGATTGGGGGTTGCTGAGTACCTCAATGGTGGATGTGCAGCGGGCCTGCGATCAGTTTGATGAGGCCTGCCTGATGCAGCAGTTGCAAAAACTTGTGCCTGAAAACCGTATTAACCAAACCGGCTGAATCCAGATGGGAAAACAAAAAGAACGGCCATCAGGCCTATCGTTATTGGCGCCTCGATACTGGCCGACCTGGCTGGGCATCTTCCTGCTGTGGCTGATCGCGCTGTTGCCCTATAGCTGGGTGATGGCGCTGGGTCGTGCGGTTGGGCGGTTGGCTCTCCGGTTTGCCAAAAAGCGGCGACGTATTGCCGACATCAACCTCCAGCTCTGTTTTCCTGAGTGGGATGAGCGTAAGCGGCAACAGATGATAAAGGAGCATTTTGAGGCGTTGGGCATGGGGTTGTTTGAGATCCCACTGGGTTGGTGGGCGCCCGCCTATCGGCTGCGCCGCCTGGTGCATATCGAGGGGGTGGCGCATCTGGAAAAGGCACTGCAAGCGGGCAAGGGCGTGATCCTGCTCTCTGCCCACTTTACCTCACTGGATCTTGGCGGGCGGTTGCTCTCATTTTATACCCCCTTTCATGTGATGTACCGTCGCCATAACAATCCCGTAGTGGAGAAGATCATGGCTGCCAGTCGGACAAAACGGGTAGAGAAGGCGATCCCCAAGGATGATGTGCGGGGGATGATCCGCAGTCTTAGAGGAAAGCATGCCGTCTGGTATGCGCCCGATCAGAATACCCAGCGCAAGGTTGCGGTATTTGTGAGGTTTTTTGGCCAGGTTGCTGCAACCAATACCGCCACAGCCCGCATGGCAAAGCTGACCGGAGCTGCGGTGGTGCCTTACTATGTCGTGAGGCGTGAGGATGGCAGCGGCTATGATGTGACGCTGGAGCCGGCATTGACCGACTATCCCTCCGGTGATCTGGAGGCCGATACCCAGCGGATCAATGACATCATCGAAGGCTGGGTTAGAGAACATCCGGCCCAATACCTCTGGATTCACCGGCGTTTTCGGTCGCGCCCCTCCAGGGATGATCCCACGCCGTATGACAACATTTAACATGGCGCTTGCTGTATAATCGCCCCTTTTCTTGATTTCTGATGCCACGATGTCCGAGCCAGCCACAATCTCCAGCCGGGAACTCTACTTCCGGCTGTTGAGCCATGTAAAACCCTACTGGCGACAGTTTGGCAGCGCAATCCTGGCCACGGTCATCATGGCACTGACCGAGCCGGCCATCCCGGCGCTGCTCAAACCCCTGCTGGATGGAACCTTTGTCGATAGAGATCCGGACTATATGTTCTGGACCCCCATCGCGTTGGTTGCCCTGTTTCTGATACGCGGCGTAATGGGCTTTTGTAGCAGTGTGGCGTTCGAGTGGGTATCAGGCAAGCTGGTCTATGACCTGCGCCGCTTGATGTTTGACCGGATTCTCAGCTTCCCCACCGCCTATTTCGATGGCAACTCCACCGGCAACATCGTCAACAAGGCCACCTTCAACGTCAATCAGGTCACAACGGCGGCGACCCGGGTGTTGGTCATCCTGGTGAAGGACAGCATTGCAATTATTGGCCTGATCGGCTGGATGCTCTACCTGAATTGGCAGCTGACCCTGACGATATTCATCCTGATACCGGCTATTGCCCTGATGGTGAGGGTGCTGGCGGTACGGCTGCGCAAGATCAGCCGCAAGCTGCAGAGCACCATGGGCGAGATGACACACGCCCTGGAAGAGGGTTCGCGTGGTCACAAGGTGATCAAGGTATTCGGCGGCCAGGAGGCTGAAAAGCAGCGCTTTAACAAATTGGCCAACTGGGTGCGGCGTTACAACCTGAAGGCAAAGGTTGCAGGCTCGGCCAATACGCCTGCGGTTGAAGCCGTTGGGGCTTTGATGCTGACCATCCTGATCGCCTCGGCAGACGAGATGACGGTGGGCGCCTTTGTCTCGTTTCTGACTGCGATGGGGCTGCTGTTTCCGCCGATAAAACGGGTCACGGGCATCAATCACCCTCTGCAACAAGGGCTTGCCGCTGCTGAGTCGGTGTTTGGGCTGATTGACGAGCCGACAGAACAGGAGAGCGGTAGACAGCAGATCGAGCGCGCTGTCGGCAGGCTTGAATTTGATGCCGTCACCTTCCGTTATGAGCAGGCCTGCAAAGATGCACTAACCCATGTCAGCTTCACCGTAGAGCCGGGAACCACCGTGGCGCTGGTCGGCCCGTCAGGTGGTGGCAAGACCACGATTGCCAACCTGATTCCCCGTTTTTACATCCCGTCGCAGGGGCGGATATTGCTGGATGGCATTGATATCCAGGAGCTGTTGCTGACCAATCTGCGCAGCCATCTCTCCTATGTTGGCCAGGACCCTACGCTCTTCAATGACACCATTGCCGCCAATATCGCCTTTGGGCAGAAGCGGGAGCTGGAGCAACAAGAGTTGGAAGAGATTGCCAAGTCCGCCCATGCACTGGAGTTTATCCGGGGTTTACCTCAGGGGTTCGATACGCCGGTGGGTGAGGATGGGGTGCGCCTCTCGGGTGGGCAGCGTCAACGTATTGCGATTGCACGCGCCCTGCTCAAGGATGCGCCGGTATTGATTCTGGATGAGGCTACCTCAGCGCTGGATACCGAATCCGAGCGCCATGTGCAGGCCGCACTGCGCAGTCTGACCGCGAATCGGACAACACTTGTTATTGCGCACCGGCTCTCAACCATTGAGCATGCCGACCTGATTCTGGTGGTCAAAGAGGGACAGATTGTTGAGCAGGGCAGACATGCAGAGCTGTTGGCGGTAGCGGGTGAATACAGCAAACTCTACCGCAACCAGTTTCAACCAGAGAGTGGACATGATCGGGCAACCCGTTCCGCATCAACCGATTAATCCAGGCTAAAGAACAATTATGGCAGTTAATATTCCCAAATTTGATCAGGCGCGTATCCTGGTGGTTGGCGATGTAATGCTCGACCGCTACTGGCATGGCAGCACCGATCGCATCTCCCCCGAAGCGCCGGTGCCGGTGGTGCATGTCGGTAAAAATGAGGAGCGCCCGGGTGGTGCGGGCAACGTGGCGCTCAATATTGCCGTGCTGGGTGGGCAAGTGACCCTGATGGGGCTTGTCGGTGATGATGAGCCTGGCCGTGCGCTGAATAACGCCTTGCACAAAGCGGGAGTGGACTGCTGCCTGGAGCGACTGCAACAGTTTCCTACCATCACCAAACTGAGAGTGGTCAGCCGCCATCAGCAGCTGATTCGGATGGATTTTGAGGATGGTTTTCCAGGGGTTGATTCCAGCGCACTGCTGGCTGAGTTTGAACAGCAGCTGGCTGTTCATGATCTAGTGGTGCTCTCCGATTATGGCAAGGGTACGCTACGAAATATTGGGGACTACATCCAACGTGCCCGAGCTGCCGGAAAGCCTGTGCTGGTTGACCCCAAACTCAAAGTATTTTCCCACTATCGGGGTGCCACCCTGATCACCCCCAACCTGCATGAATTTGAGGCGGTTGTTGGCCATTGCGAGAACGATGATGAGTTGGTTGAGCGAGGGCAGACCTTGCTGGAACAGCATGATCTGCAGGCGCTACTGATCACCCGGGGTGAAAAAGGGATGACGCTGCTTCAGCGCCAGGTTGAGCCACGGCATCTTCCCACCCATGCGCGTGAGGTCTTTGATGTGACCGGTGCAGGGGATACGGTGATCTCGGCGCTGGCGGCTGGTTTGGCTGCGGGTCTGCCGCTTGAGTCGGCCACCCAGCTCTCCAATCTGGCGGCGGGCATCGTGGTGGGCAAACTGGGTACTGCATCCGTCACTGTCGATGAACTCAAATGGGCGCTGCATGAGCATCAGGTGGTGCATCGTGGTGTCGTCACAGAGGAGCAACTGGTCGAGGCGATGGCAACCTGCCAGGCGCGTGGTGAGCGCATCGTCTTCACCAATGGCTGCTTTGATATCCTGCATGCAGGACATGTTACCTATCTGGAGCAGGCCAGCCGCATGGGTGATCGCCTGATTGTTGCGGTGAATGTGGATGAGACCGTGCGTGCCCTCAAAGGGGCAGACCGTCCGGTTAATATCCTGGCAAGACGCATGATTGTGCTGGCTGCCCTGGCCTGTGTTGATTGGGTGGTGCCCTTCTCGGAAGAGACGCCAGAGCGGCTGATCTGCAAACTGCTGCCGGACTACCTGATCAAAGGGGGCGACAATAACCCGGATGATATTCCCGGTGCCCGCTGTGTAAGAGAGGCGGGTGGGCAGGTATTGGTGATGGAGTATGTTGATAACTGTTCAACGACCGGCCTGATCACAGAGATTCGTGCCAGAGACAGGTCCGTGGATTGTTGAATTTGTTAGATGGGTTATACTTAGTCATGTTAGTTAGCTAATGACAAGGCCGCGATAATGCAAGTTACTATTCACTCTGCCAAGACCCACCTTTCACGCTTGATCAAGCAAGCCTGTGAAGGTGAAGAGATTGTGATCTCCCGGGGAAAGCAACCTGTTGTCCGTTTGGTTCCGATTATGCCTCAGGGGCGGCGAGTCTTCGGGGCGATGCGTGGCCGGGCAACTGTTGATGATGCCTTTTTTGAACCATTGCCTGATGATGAACTGGAAGGCTGGAGTCAATAATGCGTGCGTTGCTGGATACGCATGCCTTTCTCTGGTGGCTGGATGGGGATGAGCGTCTTTCTCTTACAGCACGCGACCTGATTGCTGATGAGCGTAATATTATACTTTTCAGTGCTGCTTCTGCCTGGGAAATTACAACCAAGGTGCGTATTGGAAAGTTGCCCGGTGCTATAGAGGTGGCTGATAATCTGGCGAACTCCCTTCTTCAGCAGGGTTTTACCGAACTGCCCATAACGGTCAATCATGCACAGAGAGCGGGTGCACTGCCAGGCCTTCACAAAGATCCCTTTGACAGGATGCTGATTGCACAAGCTCATGCAGAGAACATATCACTTATCAGCAATGAAAAGCTCTTTGACCAATATGCTATTCAGCGGATTTGGTAAGTGCAACTGCCTTTTTTGGCATGTAATAGTAGAGTGAAATGAGCGCTCCAATTTCAGTCGATGTTGTCATTTTTGGTGGTGGAATAGCGGGTCTATGGACGTTGGCGAGAC
>JAJRZI010000047.1 GCA_024275295.1 Gammaproteobacteria bacterium
CTGGTATTTGGCGAGAAGCTACAGAAAGAGGCCGGCCTTCTGCAGAGCTTTGGCGTTCCTCTTGCAGATTCAGCCTACACAAACGAGAAACCTGCTCGCCTGCCTATGGCTCCAGCTGAGGCTGTAGAGGCGGATCACGGTGAATCCGGCTTTGAGGCTCCAGGAACCTTTATCCTGGCTATGGTTCTGCTGGTAAGCTTCGTGATTTACTACTTCATTAACTGGAAGTATCTATCTGAAGTTTGGGGTATCTCTTAAGCGACCCTGCAAACGGGGCGGATCCAGCTTGGATTCGCCTCGTTTCTTTCAGATTTTTTAGCGCAGACGTTCAGCTAAAGCAGTACAATTACCGACGCTGCACAGAAGCAGTAAATCAACCCCTGTAAACGGCAGCATTTCAGATTCCAAGATGGTCAAGCAACTTATTAATCTATTAAAACTACGTATCGGCATTGTAATGTCCGTTACTGCCGTTGTTGCAATGACCGTCACTCCTGGTCAGCCTGTGGCAGGCTGGGAAGTGGTGATCCTCGCATTGACTGTCCTTATTGCCGCTGGCGGAGCCGGTGCATTCAATCAGTATTATGAGGTTGACCTCGATATTAAGATGAAGCGGACGCGAGGGCGCCCATTCATCAACGGAGATTTTCAGCATAACCGCCTCTGGCTGTTTTTTATCTCTGGCCTGGTACTGGCCGGAGTAGCAGGTGCAGGTTTTGCGCTAAACGGCTTAACCGCCCTGTTCATCTTTCTTGGCGCCTTCTTTTACGCCATTGTTTATACCGTCTTACTCAAGCGTCGGACATGGCTCAACATCGTTATCGGTGGCGCGTCCGGAAGCTTTGCTGTACTGGCTGGAGCAGCCGTAGCCGACCCAAGTGGCATCGGCCCCATTCCGGCGCTGCTCGCCGTTGTCCTTTTTCTTTGGACACCCTCACATTTTTGGAGTTTGGCCATCGCCCAGCATGACGATTACGCTGCTGCCGGCGTGCCTATGCTGCCGGTTGTGGTTGGCGACCAAACCGCTGCCAAGGCCGTGCTTTTTAATACGCTCGCCTTGGTAACCGTATCCATTCTGCCCTTCTTCTTTGGGCTGAGCTGGATCTATCTTTTTGGCGCCGTAACAGGTGGTGGCTATTTCATCTATCGCAATATACAGCTTGTAAATGACCCATCACGCAAAGTGGCCATGAATAGCTTCTTTGCATCCCTTGTACAACTGGGTCTCTTACTGGTCTGTGCTACAGTTGATGTCAGCCTGCTCGGTTGAAACCTGATGGGTGGGGGCAAAACGCCCTCACTGCACGGGACTGATACTTTACTTTCTGCCTCAGCCCTAAATCCATGCAATCTATTAAACTAATCACTGGCGCACTCTTTCTTGCCCTGAGTCTTTTAGACTCTGCACAGGCAGAGCCGCCTACGATCACCCCACAACCCGACATCTCAAGCTCAACCACTCCCGAGTTTGACTATAAAGAATCATTGAAGACCAGCCAGCAGGCCATTGGCAACAAACTCAGCAATCACAGGTTCATGTCCAGCACGGAGGGTGTACTGTTCCTGCAGGAGCTGCAAGGCAAGCCTCTCGTCATCAGCATGGTCTACACCAGCTGCTTCCACACCTGCCCCATGACCACTCGCCATCTGGCCAAGGTGGTCAAAAAAGCCAGGGATGCCTTGGGCAATCAGTCCTTTAACGTTGCCCTGATTGGTTTTGATGTCAAGAATGACACCCCTAGCGCAATGCGCTATTTTGGACGCCAAAATGATATTAATGATGATGGGTGGAAGCTGCTCAGCACCGATCAGGCGACCAGAGACCTACTCATCAAAGAGCTGGGGTTCATCTATTTCCCATCAATACGTGGATTTGATCATCTGGTGCAAGCCACAGTGGTCGATGCTGACGGAATTGTCTATCGGCAGGTATATGGGGAGGTATTTGATACGCCGCTTCTCGTAGAGCCCCTAAAAGATCTTGTATTTGGGCGCACCTCATCGACGCACACCCTCATCGACGATCTAGTGAACCGGGTAAAGCTATTTTGCACCACATATGACCCGGTTCGAGACGCCTATATTTTTGACTACTCCCTATTTGTTGGGATTTTTGTTGGTTTGTCTGTACTCATCCCCATGCTGATCTTCATTGTGCGTGGATGGAAACGCACCGCACGATAAGGCGGTACACTGTGGTCAAAAAAAGCCACCGTTCTCCCACAAAATCCGTCATATATGCCCGCACATTGCGTGCTTATGCATCACAACGCGATTATTAGCCAATATCCTACGAAACAATCACACGAACCGATAGAACATCTGGGCAACAACCCAAACCATGCTTTCCAATTTGAAGACGCACACACGGCCAACACACCAGCTGCCTGCGTTAACCAAACAGAAATCAATGACGAATTCATCAGTGAATGGTAATATAGCCAATACTAAACCCAACCGAATTGGTCAACATTAATTCAGCGGCTTATCTGTCCACTATCTTGTACCGATACCGCGAGGATCAGACAATTGAAATCAAGTGTCAACCCCATTAAACGCGTCTACCTCCATCTGGAAGAGTGGTTTAACCTCTCCTTTGGCAAAGAGTGGAACCCTCTCTACCACCTTGGGCCCCTCACCTTCTTTTTCTTTTGGATAGCACTCATATCTGGCCTCTATCTCTACATCTTCTTCAACACTACCGTTGAACATGCTCACGCATCACTGGAAACCATTGTTAATGACCATGTGCTCGGAATTGGCAGCCTTATGCGCAGTCTGCATCGATATGCTTCTGATGCAGCCATCATAACCATCCTGCTGCATATTTTCAGGGAGTTCTCACAGGATCGCTATCGAGGTACACGCTGGTACTCCTGGTTCACGGGCATCCCCACACTCTGGATGGTTGTACTGCTTGGCATAACGGGATACTGGATGGTATGGGATGAGCTGGCACTCTACGTCTCCATGAGCGCCTCTCACCTGCTGGATGCCCTGCCTATCTTCTCTGACTCAATGGCTCGAAACTTCTTACCTGGCAACCTGAGCGACCGCTTCTCCACACTGCTGGCCTTCCTGCACCTGCTTGGGCAGCCCATGTTTTTAATATTCATGCTCTGGTTCCACGTCAAACGCCTGACTCACGTTGAGGTCAGCGCCCCAAAAGGGCTGGCCATCGGCTGCCTTATTGCGCTGACAGCTCTCTCCATCTATATGCCTGCCCAGAGCCATGCTCCAGTCAACCTTTCAAAGGTACCCACTGAGATCCATCTGGACTGGTTTTATCTGAATATTTTTCCTCTTTTGCAGTATTGGTCTCCTGGTGAGATCTGGCTACTGGTCGCTGGTGTCACCACCTTTATGCTCTTTATGCCCTGGTTGCCAAAGAAGAATGAGGGCACCCCTGCCGTTGTCAATCTGGAACACTGTAATGGCTGCGGCCAATGCGTTTTCGACTGCCCCTTTGA
>JAJRZI010000048.1 GCA_024275295.1 Gammaproteobacteria bacterium
GAACAAGGAGCAATATACCTGGAGAAAAGGCCTGCATCTCAGCAGAAAATGTAATTTCCCGAACCAAAATTTTGGAGGCGGGTATCGAACCGACACAGAGTATTTCTGCGTCAGACAGTTAAACCCGACAGACTCCTAGACTTGGCGCATTGTTTCAAAGCTGCAGCAGTGGTGCAAATCACATCACGGCATGGGCTGATAACTAACATCCAGCACATAGTAGCGCGCCTTTCCTGCCGGTATCGGCACCTCCACTTCATCATCAATACCTTTTTTTATCAGCGCCTTGGCCATGGGTGAATCCATACTGATAAAGCCTTTTTCAAAATCAAACTCATCGGGACCGACAATACGGTAGACCACCTCATCCCCCGCCTCATCTTCCAGCCTGACCCAGGCACCAAAGAAGATGCGGGAAGGGTCACTTGGTGGATCTATCACCACCTCCAGGTCAGGCACCCTTTTTTGCAGGTAGCGAATGCGACGATCAATTCCACCCAACTCTTTCTTACGGTAGATATACTCCGCATTCTCAGAGCGATCACCCTCTGCTGCAGCCGCAGCCAGTGCCTTAGTCACCTCAGCGCGTCGCACCCACAGCGCCTCCAACTCAGCTTGCAGGCATGCATAACCTTCCACAGTAATATATAACGAAGATCGCGGTTGCGGCGGACGGTATCGGCCCATTGTTGGCAATCTCTATTTCAGATTAATCGTCTACAGAACCTAAAAAGACGCAGAGCACATAGAGATAACATCTCCCGTGTACTCTACGCCTATGCGTCGATTAGTTATTTTTATGATTTAATCTTTCTCATCAATCCAGGCCAGGGTGACGCCTTCCAGAATGCGTTCACCGCAGTGTGCCGGATCATCATCAAATTCATCCAGCGCCATAATCATGTTTCTTAGATCAACAAAGTTGAGGTGATTGGGATCTACATCAGGATGGGCTTCATCCAATGCAATAGCGAGGTCCAGCGAATCGGTCCACTTAAGGCTCATGGCTCAGCTCCTAATGGTTTTCCGCCACCATATTGATGGTGTATTTGGGGATCTCTACAACCAGATCTTCATCACCCACGACGGCCTGGCAACTGAGGCGTGATTCTGGTTCCAGCCCCCACGCCTTGTCCAGCATGTCATCTTCAAATTCATCCGACTCTTCCAGCGAGTCAAAACCTTCGCGGATAATGACATGGCAGGTGGTGCAGGCGCAGGACATCTCGCAGGCATGCTCAATCTCGATACCGTTCTTCAGGGCCGTTTCACAGATGCTGACACCGGGTTCCGCGTCAATCACTGCCCCTTCCGGGCAGAGCTCTTCATGCGGCAGAAATACAATTTTAGTCATTGAAGTCATCCACCTTTTGTACCGCCATTGCCTTGTGAATATTGGCATTCATGCGTCGTTCAACATAAAACTCACAGCTCTTTTCAAGCGCTTCAATCGCCTGTTTAATCGCCTCATGATCATCTGATTCACTGAGTACAACGAGGTGCTGAAATGCCTTTTTTATAGGCTCTTGCTCCTCTTTCGTCAACAGTTGTTCGCCATCGGCAGCCAGTGCAGAAGCCAGGGCCTCAATAACGCGCTTGGCCTCCACCTGCTGTTCACGCAGACGACGTGCATCCATATCATCCTGGGCGTGAGCCATAGAGGAGCGCAGCATATCCTCGATCTCATTATCAGTAAGACCGTAAGAGGGCTTGACCTCAATACTGGTCTCTACACCACTGCTCTGCTCTTTTGCACTCACATGAAGCAGACCATCCGCATCCACCTCAAAGGTAACCAGGATGTGGGCAGCTCCTGCCACCATAGCGGGGATTTTACGCAGTTCAAAGCGAGCCAGGGATCTACAATCGGCAACCAGCTCGCGCTCACCCTGCAAGACATGGATAGCCATGGCTGTCTGTCCATCCTTAAAGGTGGTGAACTCTTGGGCACGGGCCACAGGGATGGTGGTATTTCGGGGGATGATCTTCTCTACCAGGCCACCCATAGTTTCAATACCCAGAGAGAGCGGATTGACATCCAGCAGCAACATATCATCTTCTGGCTTATTACCCACCAGGATATCCGCCTGAATCGCCGCACCCAGAGCGACCACCTTGTCTGGGTCAATATCCACCAATGGCGGGGCGCCAAAGAACTCCCCTACCATCTCTCGCACCCGTGGCACGCGCGTTGAACCACCGACCATGACCACATCTTCAACCTCATCAGCAGCCAGACCCGCATCACGCAGGGCACGGCGACAGGGTGCCAAGGTCTTGCGGATCAGCGGTTCGATCAACTGGTTGAAGGTGGTGCGATCCAGTTCGCCATGCCAATGGCTACCATCCTCAAGCTCGATATCCAGCCGGGTGTTTTCTGCATCGGTCAGCGCCTCTTTTGCTGCACAGGCATCCCGCATCAGCCTGCGCAACATGGCATGACCCGCATCATCTTCAATGCCAGCCTGCTGCATAATCCAACCTGCCACAACACGGTCAAGATCATCGCCACCCAGGGCAGAATCGCCACCCGTAGAGAGTACTTCAAATACGCCTTGATTCAGCCGCAGGATAGATATATCGAAGGTACCGCCGCCCAGATCATAGATGGCATGCACGCCGTCCTTAGCGCGATCAAGACCATAGGCTACGGCTGCCGCCGTCGGCTCATTGAGCAGCCGCAATACATTGAGACCCGCCAACTGGGCAGCATCTTTGGTCGCTTGGCGCTGAGCATCATCAAAATAGGCAGGAACCGTAATGACCACGCCATCAAGCTCACCATCCAGGCTGGCCTCTGCACGTGCCGCCAATACCTTGAGAATCTCTGCAGAGACCTCAATGGGGCTGACATTACCAGCCACAGTTTGGATACGGGGAACGGCCGAATCCTGCTGCTGAAACGCGTAGGGCAGGCGGTCGCCAAGGGTTTTTATATCATCGACACTTCGTCCCATCAGGCGCTTTACAGATGCAATCGTATTTAGCGGATCGGTAGTGGCCGCTGACAGCGCCGCATAACCCACTTCGACGGTCTCACCCAGGTAGCGAACGACAGAGGGCAGCAGGTGACGATCATCTTCATCCGGTAGCGTCTCAGTCTGTCCACTCCGGACAGTGGCAACCAGTGAATTAGTGGTACCCAAATCGATGCCTGCCGCCAACTTATGTTGATGTGGAGCAAGTGATTGACCGGGTTCTGAGAGTTGTAAAAGTGCCATAGATTCAATCAGCCATTAATAAAGATTCACCGTAAACCTCATACAGAAACAGGATGCAGGCTTACAGGATTTGGATTTTACCTGAATCCATGGGTTCAGGTTTTACTCAAAGCGCCTCATCAAGCTCTTCTTCAAGCTCTTCAACCTGAGTGCTAAGTTTGTAAAGAAATTGCAGTTTGCTTACTGTCTCTTGAGCCTGTTCCAAGGCTTGAGGCGTATCAGTCCCAAACTGTTCACTTATCTCTCTGAGCAAATCCTGAATATAGATTTTAATACGATTCATCAGGCTGGCAACTGCATCATAGGGGTCTGCTTGTGCCTTGATCCCTGCTAACTCTTCACGCAGCTCCATCTGCTCCATCAGAAAATCACCATCAGTGATACTGGCTGCATTTGCACTTGGATCAACACCCTTCAGTTCCAGCAAATATTGCGCACGCAGCAGCGGTTTCTTCAATGTGTTCAGTGCATCATTGAGGCGCGTTGCCGCCTGCATGGAGAGTCGTTTTTCCTGCTCGGTCGCATTAGCATAGCGATCAGGATGAACAGCACGTTGCAAATCTCTGTAACGATCAGCAAGCCTGTTACCATCCACCTCAAACCCAACGGGAAGACCAAACAACTCAAAGTAACTCTTCGAGAAATCCAACATAATCTTTTAAGCTATCGGAATTAAGAACGCCTGGAGAATACCAGCCTAGTGTTAGTTACCACAAAGATACTGAGAAAGATTGAGCTAATCTGCTCAGCTAATGCTCTGTATCACTGCAACAGGAAACCATCAGACAGAAAAGCTTTCGCCACATCCGCACGACTCTTTAGTGTTAGGGTTGTTGAATTTAAAGCCTTCACTTAACCCCTCTTTCACAAAGTCCAGCTCGGTGCCATCAAGATAGAGCAGGCTTTTAGCATCAACCAACACCTTGATACCTCTATCCTCGAAGACGGAGTCGTCCTCACCCACTTCATCAACAAACTCCAGCACATAAGCCATACCGGAACAGCCTGATGTGCGCACACCCAAACGAACGCCGACGCCTTTGCCCCGGTTAGTCATAAACTTATTGACGCGGGCTGCTGCCGCTTCAGTCAGTGTAATCGCCATAACTATTTCTTGTCCTGCTTTGCAGTGTAATCACTGATCGCTGCCTTGATAGCATCTTCTGCCAACACGGAGCAGTGAATCTTTACCGGCGGCAGCGCCAGCTCTTCAGCCAGATCAACATTTTTAATCTGGGTCGCCTCTTCCAGCGTTTTGCCTTTTACCCACTCCGTTAAGAGACTGCTGGAGGCGATAGCAGAGCCACAGCCGTAGGTCTTGAATTTAGCATCTTCAATGACACCCTCATCATTGACCTTGATCTGTAGACGCATCACATCGCCACAGGCTGGAGCACCCACCATGCCGGTACCTACATCGGCATCGTCCTTGTCTAAAGCACCTACGTTACGTGGATTCTCATAATGATCCAGGACTTTTTCACTATATGCCATGATTCAAACTCCTATGCCCTTTTAGTCAAAAGCAATTCAACCGTAATGAGCATCTCTTGTTCAATTGGTTAGATGATAATTCAAGCCATGAGTTCCTGATTTTAAGATTGAGGATCTCAATGGCGATAATTTTTCTAGGCTTAACCTAGAAAGATCAGTTGGGCGTACGTGCAGGGCGTAAGATATTGATTCGATTAGCGTAACAAAAAAGTCCGCGGTCACCTTATGGGTGATGAGGATCTTTTTTGTATAGCTAGGCGGATCAAGAGCTTGCGTCATGTGCGTACGTTTAACTGATTTTTCTAGGTTTAATGGGCCGCCCAGTCAATCTCTTTTAGATCAATGCCATCTTTGTACATCTCCCACAGCAGTGAGAGTTCACGCAGCCGGGCAACCTGCTTCCGGACATCCGCAATCACCTCATCCACCTCTTCTTGCGTTGTGAAACGACCAATAGTAAAACGGATGGAGCTGTGTGCCAGTTCATCTTCACGACCAATAGCCCTCAATACATAGCTGGGTTCCAGGCTGGCTGAGGTACAGGCAGAACCCGAGGAAACAGCCATGTTTTTCAGCGCCATAACCAGTGACTCACCTTCAACATAATTAAAGCTGACATTGAGGTTGCCAGCGACTCGTTGTTCCAGATCTCCATTGAGATAGACCTCTTCCATCTCTTTGAGGCCATCCCACATGCGGTTTCGCAAGGCCAGGAGGCGCGCATTTTATGTCTCCATCTCCTCTTTAGCGATGCGGAATGCCTCACCCATACCCACAATCTGGTGCGTAGCCAAAGTACCTGATCGCATGCCGCGTTCATGACCACCACCATGCATTTGAGCCTCTATACGCACACGAGGTTTGCGCCTCACATAGAGGGTGCCTATCCCTTTTGGGCCATATATTTTATGTGCGGAGAGCGACATCAGATCCACTTTCATCTCTGCCAGATCAATCGGAACCTTACCTGCACTCTGAGCAGCATCAACATGAAACAGGATCTTGCGTGATCGGGTCATTTCACCTATCGCAGCAATATCCTGAATCACGCCAATCTCATTATTGACATGCATGATGGAGACCAGAATCGTCTCATCCCGCATGGCATTTTCTAACTTGTTGAGATCAATCAGGCCGTTTGGCTCAGGATCTAAATAGGTTATCTCAAAACCTTCACGCTCCAGCTGCCGACAGCTATCCAGTACTGCCTTATGCTCTGTTTTGCAGGTGATGATGTGTTTGCCCCTTTTCCTGTAAAAATGGGCAACACCTTTCAGTGCAAGATTGTCAGACTCTGTTGCGCCAGAGGTCCAGACAATTTCTCGGGGATCAGCATTGATAAGAGCAGCCACATCACGGCGTGCCTTATCTACTGCCTCTTCTGCTTTCCATCCATACTGATGTGACCTGGACGCTGGATTTCCAAAATCGCCATCCGGGGTCAGATACCTGCACATTGCCTCGGCAACGCGTGGATCAACCGGAGTGGTCGCTGAATAATCCATGTAAATGGGTGCCTTCATCTATTGCTCCACTAACTGCTTTCTGTGTCTTGTATTATGTTATGGTTCAGCTGACTGATTCAGGGTTTGGAGGTAGATCCACCGCCAGATCGGTACTGCAGACACCATCCTGGCGCTGTGAAACTTTTTGTACCCCCTGAGTGGCCATCAAACTTTCCAGGCTAACCTCTTTTAGATAGTCGTAGATACGATTACTCAGATCTTCCCAGAGGTTATGGGTCAAACAAACCTCATTATTCTGGCAATTGTGTGCCCCATTGCAGCGGGTAGTATCAACACTTTCATCTACAGCAGTAATGATCTCTGCGATGGATATCTTATCTGTCGAGCGTGCTGGACTATAACCACCACCAGGGCCACGCACACTATACACCAGCCCTTTTTTACGCATCCTGGAAAACAGCTGCTCTAAATAGGAGAGGGAGATGCCTTGACGCTCAGCAATATCTGCCAGCGTAATTGGCCCTTTCTCATGATGCAGCGCCAAATCCAACATTGCTGTTACAGCATAGCGACCTTTTGTTGTCAGCCTCATATTCAGTGCCTCAAATATATCTCGATAAATTACCGTCTTACAGCCATTCTGCGCTTATGTATCAACGCGCTTATTCATCATCACCAATCGATGGGATTTCTGCCAGCTCTTCCGCCTCTGAAACAATCTCGCAGCCCTCCATCTCTGGTATCTTTGTCTGGGCACTCTCCACGCCCATATCCTGCAACTTCTCTGATAACGCCTCCATGCGGCTGTCCATTAGATGAATATGATCCAGCATGTGATTGATCGCATGTGCAACAGGGTCAGGCATATCTTGTGAGGTGCCATAGGCATCAAAGCCTATCTTTTTGGCAATCGCTTCTCTCTCTGCTGAGACTTCTGCCCGAAGACCAACCAAGTGTCCCGGAACACCAATAACCGTTGCATTCTCAGGTACAGGCTTAACAACTACTGCATTTGACCCAATCCGGGCGCCGTCACCCAGATTGATAGGCCCCAACACTTTGGCCCCAGCACCCACCACAACATTATTTCCAAGCGTTGGGTGGCGCTTGCCTGCATCCCAGCTGGTACCACCCAGCGTTACTCCATGGTAAAGCGTGCAATCATCACCGATCTCAGCCGTCTCACCAATCACTACGCCCATGCCATGGTCGATGAAAAAACGCCGTCCAATTGTTGCACCAGGGTGTATCTCTATACCTGTCATCCAACGCGCAAAGTTTGATATCACACGTGCAACCCAACACAGCTTATGCTTCCATAGCCAGTGTGAAAGACGATGGAACAACACGGCATGGATTCCAGGGTAAGTCGTTATGACTTCAAAAACATTGCGTGCGGCAGGATCCCGCGTAAAAACACAGCCAATGTCTTCTCTAATGTGAGAGAACATTAATTCATTTACCCACAGCGCCAGATAATTTCCGACTATTTTACTCGATAATTATGAAATGTGTACGATTAATTTCCTACAAATTTACTGGTTATTTATATGCTGTTGATTTAAATAGATAAGTTATTTTTATACTACAACATGCGACCCAAGCCATCTTAAAATGAATAAGTTGGCAAGCGGCATAAAATGCGTATTCGCATTATTTATTTTGATGTCCACAGCCCTGTGCCGCACTTAAAATACCACGAAGTATGTTGAGTTCATCACTGTCCGGTTGAGCACGGTTGAACAGACGTCGTAACCTTCGCAAGAGCTTGGTGGACTGACGTGGGTCTGAGAACTGAATATCCCGCATGGTCTGCTCCAGATGCCGAATAAATCCCTCCATCTCATCAGCAGTCGCAACCATACGATCAGACTTCGCCTTCAGAGAGGTGCCCTCCAGTGAAGTCATACGCAACTCATAGGCCAGCACCTGTACTGCCATAGAGAGATTTAAGGAACTGTATTCCTCATTGGCCGGAATATTCACCAAATACTGACAACGATCCATCTCCGCATTACTTAACCCTGAGCTTTCACGACCAAACACAAGCGCCACAGCCCCTTGCTGCGCCTCACTTAACAGCTGTGTTGCACACTCCCTGGGGGCAAACTGGGGCCACTCCACGCGACGCAATCTGGCACTTGCACCCACCACCAGATGGCATCCATCAAGCGCCTCATCCAGACTACTGCAAACCTTGGCGTTATACAGCAGATCATCAGCGCCTGAGGCTCGTGCCGTAGCTTCAGCACAGGGAAACTCCTTTGGCTGAACCAGATAGAGCTGATGTAGACACATATTTTTCATCGCCCGGGCTACTGCACCAATATTTCCCGGATGAGTTGTACCAATCAGCACAATACGAATGTTGTTTAAGCCCATAATTGTCTACTATTTCAGGAAGCAAAATTGACGAAAAGCCGCAGAGTACGCAGAGGTTGCAATCGGGTCAATTGAAAATCCCCTTTATCCTGGGAACAGCTTGCTGTATCTTTGCCGCCCATGCACAAACACCCAATGATAAACATAGCCGTCCGGGCAGCCCGTAGCGCAGGCAGCATTTTACTGCGTAATTTTGACCGGGTTGACACCCTTAACGTAACCTCCAAAGGCTTGAATGACTTTGTCAGTGAGGTGGATCGCTCCGCAGAGCAGGCCATTATCCAGGTACTGAAAAAATCATACCCGGATCATGCCATTCTGGCAGAAGAGAGCGGCGCTCATCCAGGCAATGATTACCAGTGGGTCATCGACCCGCTCGACGGAACCACAAACTACCTCCACGGCTCACCCCACTTCTCTGTATCAATTGCACTGAGATACCGTGGTGAACTGGAGCATGGCGTCGTTTATGACCCTCTCCGTGAAGAGATGTTTACCGCCAGCAAAGGCAGCGGCGCCTATCTGAATGACCACCGCATTCGCGTTACAGCACGCCCGGATTTAAGGGGTGCCCTACTTGGCACAGGTTTTCCATTCCGCGACCAACGCTACATGGATGCCTATCTGGGCATGTTCAAAGATCTATCAAAGGAGACAGCCGGGATTCGTCGCCCTGGCTCTGCCGCATTGGATTTTGTCTATGTTGCAGCGGGTCGACTGGATGGCTTCTGGGAACTGGGACTGGCTGAATGGGATTTTGCAGCAGGAGCGCTTATCGTGCGTGAAGCTGGCGGGACAGTCACCGACCTGGCCGGTGGCAACCGACACTTTGAGAGTGGCAACACCATTGCTGGCGGCCTAAAAACACATGCCGCCATCACCAAGGCAATTCGCCCCCACCTTAACGAAAAGCTCAAGTTCTAGTACTTGGGAACTGTTTTCCCTTCATTTTTATCTGCAATTACCGCTAAGTTCAGAGAAGGATCTGGAGTTATTTGGCTCTTCCTTCTTAATCCTGAACCAGCGGTGATTGCATGGCCAATAACAGAAAACAGACTTCAGACTTCAGTGACCGTGCGCTAGAGATGATCATGCGTGACGTACTCAGCAGCATGCAAGAGTGCCTGCTGGAAACAGCTTACAGAAATTCAAAAGAGGCTGATTTTGAGATCATTGAGATCCACCCACCAAGAAACTCAGAGAGAACCTCAACCGCAACAGAAGAGGAAGGCTCCTCAAATGCAGCGGTACTCAACTTCCCTTCCAGGAGCCAGGGTTACGGTTGACAACGCCGTCTCAGGGATGAGCGTCTACGTCTGCACCCTCTCTCTTTACCGGCATCATATCGGCTTTACTGATGCCCAGCATCAAGACAGCTGTACTAGCAACATAGATGGATGAGTAGGTTCCAACCACCACGCCGATTATCAGCGCCAGTGCAAAGCCATGAATAATCTCCCCACCCAGCATAAACAGCGCAATTAGCACCAACAGTGTGGTAACCGAGGTCATCATGGTGCGTGACAATGTCTGGTTCAAAGAGGCATTGACAATCTCGGCAGGCGTTCCCTTTCGCATCTTGCGAAAGTTTTCACGAATGCGGTCATAGACCACGATGGTGTCATTAAGAGAGTAACCGATCACCGCCAGCACTGCCGCCAGCACCGGCAGATCAAATTCAATCTGAAAGAGAGAGAAGATACCCATAGTGATCACAACATCATGCACCAGCGCAACGATTGAGCCTACCGCAAACCGGTACTCAAAGCGCATGGCCACATAGATCAGGATACCGATCAGCGCATAGAGCATGGCCAGGCCGCCATCTTCTGTCAGCTCATCACCCACCTGAGGGCCGACAAACTCTACCCGGCGCAGCTCAGCTTCACCTTCAGTTGCCTGTTTGAGCGCACTGAACGCCTGGTCACTCAGCGCTGCATTGGACATATCTGTACGGGGAGCCAGATTGACCAGCACCTCTCTCGTCGTTCCAAAGTGCTGTGCCGTTGCGTCCTGAAAGCCAGCTTCTGCCAGGGAGTCGCGCACCTTACTCAAGTCAGCTGACTGCTGATAGCCAACCTCAATCAAGGTTCCGCCAGTGAAGTCGATACCAAGATCCATTCCACGCATGGCCATTGAAGCAATCGCGATAAGGATGGCCGTGGCTGATAGTGCAATCGCAAGCTTGCGCATACCCATGAAATCAATTGCACGTTTTAATTTAAATAGCTGCATGATTTTATTTTCAGTTTCTATGTCAAAAAATTATTACGTTTTCGTTGATAACTATATTGATAGTTTGCTCAACCGTTTACCGCCATAGATAAAGTTAATCACTGAGCGTGTACCAATTATCGCAGTAAACATTGAGGACAAAATGCCGATAAACAGCGTTACAGCAAATCCTTTGATTGGCCCAGTACCAAAACTGAACAGTACCGCTGCTGCGATAAGGGTTGTGATATTGGCATCAGTAATGGTCGAAAGCGCCTTTTCGTAACCGGCATGAATACTGGCCTGTGGCGTATTTCCATTACGGATCTCTTCACGAATACGTTCAAAAATAAGCACATTGGCATCTACTGCCATACCCACTGTTAGTACGATACCAGCGATGCCTGGCAGGGTGAGGGTAGCCTGCAGCATGGAGAGCACCGCGACAATTAATACCAGGTTCAGCACCAATGCCATATCGGCAATCAAACCAAAGGCCCGGTAGTAGATTGCCATAAAGATCATAACGAGGATCAGGCCAATAACGACAGAGTTAAATCCCTGCTCGATATTATCTGCACCCAGGCTTGGGCCAATAGTACGCTCTTCCACAATCTCAATCGGCGCAGCCAAGGCACCCGCTCGTAGCAAGAGGGCCAGATCACGGGCCTCTTCTGTGCTATCCAGTCCTGTGGTTTGAAAGCGTTTACCGAAGGCCTCCTGGATGGTGGCAATACTGATGACCTCTTCCACCTTGCGCTTGCGTTTGACTGTCTTGCCATCCTTGTCCTGATATTTTTCATATCTTGTTTCGATAAAGACCACCGCCATGGGCTTGCCGACGTTATCTGAGGTCACATTGCGCATGCGTCGTGCGCCAGGGCCATCAAGATTTACAAACACTGCGGGTCTGCCTGAACGCTGATCCAGGCCAGATGAGGCATTGGTGATCTGATCACCCGTGACAATCACACGTTTTTTGAGCAACACAGGACGCCCGTCACGCGTGTGGTACAACCGTGCGCCCGGTGGTATCCGTCCATTTACAGCGTCCTCAACATTATGCTCGGTATCCTCAAGCCGGTACTCCAGGGTTGCTGTTGCACTCAACAACTCTTTGATACGGGCAGGATCCTGCACACCTGGCAGCTGCACCACAATACGACGCTGCCCCTGTTGCTGGATAACCGGCTCAGAGACACCCAATGCATTTACACGGTTTCGCAAGGTGGTGATATTCTGATCCAGAGCAAATTTACGCACCTCCTGCTGTACCGTTTTGCCCAATTTAGCGACCACAAAAAAGCTATCCGTATCATCCTTGGTGGCAACGGTAAGATCACGAAATTCATTGGAAATTTCGCTCAGTGCCTTATCCCGCACTGTAGCATTACGAAATTTAATGCTGACAGAGCTATCGCCTTTTGAGACCGTCACATAACGCAGCTTTTCATTCCGCATCAGTGTACGAATATCGCCTGCATAACGCTCCACAGCCTGTTTTACCGCCGCATCCATATCGACATCGATCAGCACATGGATACCGCCACGCAGATCCAGTCCAAGATTCATTGGCATGGCATTGATGGAACGAAGCCAACCTGGCAGGTCTGTTGATAGCGTCAAAGCCTGATTGAAGTTATCACCCAGCGATTCACCCAGCACATCCTTTGCCCTCAGCTGAGACTCAGGATCATGAAACCGAAGCAATAGTTTATTAGTACCGGAAAAATCCAGCGACTTAATCTCAACGCCGGCTGTTTTCAGTGCATCCTGTACGGCTGCCACTGTGCCTTGATCTACCTTTGCTCGCCGTGTGCCCGCAACTTCCATTGCAGGGTCTTGATCGAACATATTGGGCATCGCATAGAGAATGCCTATCAGAACAACGACAAGAACCAGGAGGTTCTTCCAGATTGGATATCGATTCATGGTTTTCTAAAAATTAACTCTTTGGCCCTTGCCACTGGTTTATTGTTGTTTAGCCTATGGTACTCAAAACCTGGATCACCCGGAGGCACAAACCTCCGGGTGATCCAGTGACTACAACTCTTTTATGGTGCCTTTCGGCATGACCCCCAGGATGGAGTGACGCCGGATTTTAACCTCAACACCCTTGGCGATCTCAACCTGAGCATAGTTATCACCAATCGCGGTTACCTTGCCAAGCATGCCTCCCTCAGTCTGCACTTCATCGCCTTTACTGATTGAATCCACAAGCTTTTTGTGCTCTTTTTGGCGCTTCAGCTGTGGCCGAATCATAAAGAAATACAATAAAGCAATCAGGCCAAGCGGAAATATTAGACTCTCAAACCCCATCTGACCTGGAGGAGGCGCGGCGGCTGCTGCTTCAGCCATAGCATCAGAAATAAAAAAACTCATATTGGTACTTTCCCACACTCAAGAATTCGCGAAGCGACGGATTATGCCACAATTAGCCCTGATGTTTCATAAATTCGCATAATTATCGCGCAGGATATTGGTTTCACAAGGGATTTTCTGAAGGCGTCACATATCATGAATTATGTGTAACTGAAGAAAATTTCTTGTGAAATCAATAGACAAGCGAGAATAGGTGCAATTCATGGAACATCAGGGCTTGCGTAAGGCGTAGAACTCACGCACAAACTCATCCAACTGCCCGTTTTCAATGGCCTGACGCAACCCCCGCATCAGTGTCTGATAGTAGTGGAGGTTATGAATGGTATTAAGCCTGGCACCCAGAATCTCATTACATTTGGCCAGATGCCGCAGGTAGCTCCGGCTGTAATTTTTACAGGTATAGCAATCACAGCGGGCATCCACCGGCTCATCACTGTATTTATGGATTGCGTTGCGAATGCGCACGATACCCGTATGCGTGAACAGATGTCCATTACGGGCATTGCGGGTCGGCATGACACAATCGAACATATCAATACCGCGCTGCACCGCCTCGACAATATCCGCTGGTGTTCCCACCCCCATGAGATAGTGCGGTCTATCCGCAGGCAGACGGTTACCGAGAAAATCCAATACACGCCATCTATCTTCAGGTGGCTCCCCTACTGACAGACCACCTACCGCATAGCCATCAAAATCAATATCCATCAACCCCTCCAAAGAGGCCTGACGGAGATACTCATAGACACCACCCTGCACAATGCCAAATAGCGCAGATGGACTATCACCGTGGGCCTCTTTACTGCGCTTGGCCCAGCGCAGAGATAACTCCATAGAGCTTCGCGCTTCATCTTCAGTGGCAGGATAAGGGGTACACTCATCGAATACCATCACGATATCCGAACCCAGCTTACGCTGCACCTGCATGGACTCTTCCGGCCCCATAAAGACCTTGCTGCCATCAATAGGGGATCGAAAAGCGACACCCTGTTCAGTGATCTTACGCAGATCACCCAGGCTGAAGACCTGAAAACCACCCGAGTCCGTAAGAATCGGGCGTTTCCAGTGCATAAAGCCATGCAAAGACCCATGTGCAGCGATCACATCCGTCCCTGGACGCAGCATCAGGTGGAAGGTATTACCCAGAATAATCTCAGCCCCCATCCCCTCCAGCTCTTCCGGGGTCATGGCTTTCACCGTGCCATAGGTGCCTACCGGCATAAAGGCCGGGGTCTCTATGGTTCCGCGAGGAAATGTAAGTCGCCCTCGCCGTGCAAGACCATCTGAGCCTAATTTTTCAAAACGCATTTATTGTTCCATTACAGATAGTTATGGGACACATTATCTTTCACCTTAATACCTGACTATTTTCCGCAGTTTTTTACTTGACAAAAACAATTGGTTTTTAATATACTCAACCCCAGTACAGTAAGTCTCATGGTTTTCCTCCTGATTCTTTCATCCTCGTACTTATTTGCGCGGCATTCCAAATGCCGCGCTTTTTTTTGCTCAAAAACATGGCATCCCCATAGCTGAAGAAACGATAGCGCTGCCCCACAGCATGTCGGTATGCCGCCATCACATGCTCATAGCCAGCGAAGGCCGAGACCAGCATCAGCAGCGTCGATTCAGGCAGATGAAAATTGGTAAGCAGTGCATCGACGCATTTGAATGAGTAACCGGGTGTGATAAACAGGCGCGTGTCTCCCTGGAAAGGCGCTATCTCGCCCGTCGCCACTGCTGCTGACTCCAGGCTGCGCACGCTGGTTGTACCCACTGCCACAACCCGTCCTCCCCGCTCTTTTGCCGCCTTTAGCTTGGCGCAGACCGCCTCTCCCACCTCGACATACTCACTATGCATGAGATGATCTTCCAGTCGATCGGCCCGCACAGGCTGAAATGTTCCAGCCCCCACATGCAGGGTTACCAAGGCGCTATCAATACCCAGGGATTTCAGTTGCGCCAACATGGCCTGATCAAAGTGCAAACCTGCTGTCGGGGCGGCTACCGCACCTAATTTCTCGGCATAAACCGTCTGATAACGCTCCTGGTCAAGCGCTTCATCCTCCCGGCTGATGTAGGGCGGCAGCGGCATATGCCCCTCTTTATGCATCAGATCAATGAAATCCATCTCCGGGGAAACAAGTTCAAACAGGGCATCACTGCGGCCTGCAACCTCAATCTCATGCCCGTCACCAACAATAATCCGTCCCCCTGGCTTTGGTGATTTTGAAGCCCGGACATGCGCCATCGCACGGCGGGGTTCCAATATGCGTTCGAGCAAGATCTCAACCTTCCCACCCGTTGTCTTGTGTCCATACATCCGGGCAGGCATAACCTGTGTGTTGTTGAAAACCAGCAGGTCTCCCGGCTGCAGCAGATCAGGCAGATCAGAAAAGTTACGATCAGCCAGCACACCCGTATCACCATCCAGGCAGAGCATGCGGCTGTCACCTCGCTGCCCCGTGGGATGCTGGGCGATCAACTCATCAGGCAACTCATAGGAAAAATCAGAACGTCTCATGGGGGCAGGATGTTATCACACACCAAGTTGTTGCCATGAGTATAGAAATGGATATACTTAGCGCTCCTCATGCCGGGGTGGTGAAATTGGTAAACACAGTGGATTCAAAATCCACCGGCTTCACGGCCTTGTCGGTTCGAGTCCGACCCTCGGTACCATACTACCCATTGGGCATTCGCCTGAAAAACTCTCTTGAGTAATCAGGAACGGGTTATTTCAACCGTGCTGCCTCACCTTTCGTCGCCCGCCCGTATACGTCATCCAACAGGGCAGCCACAATCAGGCTACGCATTTCCGGGTTGGACATAAAATCGTTGACGATTTTTTCATTTCGCCCGTGGCGCGCGACAAAGGCTTGCATGGCCTTGGGTTCAAAGACAACTTTGAATTTTTCCTTGGAACCGGCACGCGCCTGCTCGGCCAGTTTTTCATCCTGAGCCATGTCACCACTGATCTGCTCAAACAGCAGCTTGTCTTCTTCCGTGAAGTCGGTGCCAAAGCGGTCATTGATTATCTGAATAATGGCAGACAGCGGGGACTGTTTATCCTCCGGCACGCCACCAGTCCCCAGATCAGTTGCACCATAAACAGGTATTGTCTCCCCCACCCCAAGCGCAAGGCTGCCTTCAAAGGTTTTATCATTGCGATAGAAAGCCAGTTCCACATCATCATCCAGATCCACTGTTCCGCCATTGCTGCGGTACGGCAACTTGGTCAGCAAGTACCTGCCATAGGCATAGTGCTTTTCCAGTTCCACATCCTGCCAGTCGATAATCTGGCTTAAAAAGCTGTACAGGCGAACGAAGCTTTGCAGGCTGCTTTTGAAATCTTCCCCTTCTTCCGTGTAGTGTTCCTCGCCCACCGGTGCGCTGGCATCCCTGAACTCCTGCTTGTAGCGTTCCACAGCCGGGTCTATCCAGCGGTTCAACTGGCCGTGATCCCGCTTGGTCTGTTTGGCTTGCGGCTTGTAATACACCTCAGCGAAGGCTTCAACTTCTTCACTGCGCAAAATACTGAACTGCTGAATCTTTGTGTCCAGGGTATAAAGCTGGTTGGGATCGGTCGGCTCGTCTATTTCGGATTCTTCAAAATAGGGCTTGAAGCTCTCCTTGATATCTTCCACCTCATTGGCGAAATCCAGCACGAAGGTATCCACTTTGCCCGGTGCCGTGCGATTCAAGCGGGAGAGGGTTTGCACTGCCTTCAAATCTTTTAGCGGCTTGTCCACAAACATGGTGTGCAGTAGCGGCTGATCAAACCCGGTCTGATATTTTTCCGCCACAATCAGGGTGTGATATTCCGAAGATGCAAAACGCTCAGGCAGTTCCTTTTCACCGAAGCCATTCATGCCCGCCTCGGTGTAGCTGACTTCTTTCAGATCGGGATCTTCCACCGCGCCGGAAAAGGCCACCAATGTCTTGATATCGGAATATCCTTTTTCCTGAATGTACCTGTCGAACGCCTGCTTGTAGCGCACGGCATGAAGGCGCGAGCGTGTCACCACCATTGCCTTGGCGCAACCGCCAATCTTCCTGCTGGTGAAGCGCCGGTAGTGTTCCACCATGATCTCGGTTTTTTGGGCGATATTGTGCGGGTGCAGCGACATAAAACGGGCAATGGCGCGCTTGGCCTTTTTCTCGTCCACATCCGGGTCATCATCAATGGCCTTGGAGAGTTCGTAATAGGTTTTGTAAGTGGTGTAATACTTCAATACGTCATGGATAAATTTTTCTTCAATTGCCTGACGCATGGAATAGAGGTGGAATGGTCGGGGCTTGCCTTTGGCATCCACCACCCCGAACATTTCCAGGGTTTTGTGCTTGGGCGTGGCGGTGAAGGCATAGAAACTGATATTTTCCTGCCTGCCGCGCTTTTTGATTTCAGCCAGAATAATATCTTCACTGCTGGGCTCTTCGGGCAGCTTTCCGTCTTCCCCCTCGGCAGCACTTAGGGCTTCTTCTTCACTATGTTTGCCCAATGCCACACGCAGATTGGCCGCACTGCGCCCACTCTGGCTGCTGTGGGCTTCATCCACAATCACCGCAAACCGCTTACCGCCAAAGTCGTTCACCTTGTCCAGAATGAAGGAGAACTTTTGCAGGGTGGTGATGATAATCTTCACCCCGGCATTCAGGGCGTTAGCCAGATCCGCCGATGATTTATCATCATCAATCTTTTCCACCACGCCCTGCTTGTGTTCAATCTGGTAGATGTTGTCCTGTAGCTGTTTGTCCAGATTGCGCCGGTCGGATATCACCACCACGGAATTGAAGATGGGCTGGTTGTTGTCATCGTGCAGACTGGCAAGCTGGTGGGCTGTCCATGAAATGGTATTGGTCGTGCCCGAACCGGCGCTGTGCTGAATCAGATAATTCTCACCCACCCCCACGGCTTTGGTATTTGCCAGTAGTTTGCGGGTGGCATCAAGCTGGTGATAGCGGGGAAATATCAGGGCTTCTTTGCGCCTCTTTTTGCCCGTTTTATTATTGCGGGACTCGCTCACCTGCAAATGAATAAAGCGGTGGATGATGTCCAGCCAACTGTCCCGCTGCCAGACCTCTTCCCACAGGTAGCCCGTCTTGTAACCTGTTTTGTGGTTATGATGGTCGGGGTTGCCCTTGCCACCATTGTTGCCTTTGTTTAACGGCAGGAAAAAGGTCTTGTTCCCCGCCAGACGGGTGGCCATATAGGCCTCATCCGTGTCCACAGCAAAATGCACCAGCGCCCGTTTTTTGAACTGGATCAGCGGGGTTTTAGCGCTGGGCACACGGTCTTTCAGATATTGGCGAATGGCATTGATTGACCGCTGGCCGGTGAAGGCGTTTTTCAGCTCCACCGTGGCGATAGGCAGACCATTCAGGGACAACAGCATGTCAATGGAATTCTTGCTATCCAGATCATAATAGACCTGCCGCATGACCGTCAGACGGTTCTGCTGGTAGTGCCTTTCGGTGTCAGGGTTCAGGCCGGTGGCGGGTTTGAACCAGGCCAGATGAATGGTCTGCCCACGATCCCGCACGCCGTTGCGCACCACATCCAGCAGGCCACGGCTGTCACACTCTGCCGCGATGCGTTTGACCACTGACGTTTCCACATTGCCGCCATAGCTGGCGGCCAGCTTGTCCCACGTCTCGGGCTGGGTTTGTTTGATAAAGGCCAGCAAGGTGTCAGTGTCCAGCGCCAGTTTTGCATCAAACTGGTGGTTATCAGCCTTTTCATAACCGGCCTGTTCAACCAGCCATGATTCAATAGCTTCTTCAAAAGCCAGTTCAGTCACCGCGCTCACGATGCAGCCCCCAGTACAAAACGTGCCTGCTCATGGCGCAACATTTCATAGGGCGACATAAACTTAACGCCAACCCCTACGCAAGCATTGGGTATCTTGATTTTTTTCACTGAGTTGGAAGGTATCTCATGGGTCACCACGGTATAGCCATTGGCCAGCGCATGGGCCATCAGATAATAATCGGCTACCTGAAAAAAGGTGGTAATAGCGGTTGCTTCATAACCGTTACTGGTTGCCCACTGACTGATATCACCCAGTCGTTGCAATACCGCGCCATCAGGTTTCAGAAAGAAATCATGCTCGCGCTCTTTTGCCCATTCTGACAAGTCATCATCCCCCGCTTGAATTTCATCACCGACTTTTTCAATACTGAATACCTTGCCCACCTGATTCTGTTCAACCAGCCAGTGCCAGAATGCGGGGCAAAAATCCAGACCATAGTGCAGGTTCTTGGCCTGAATAAACACATTGGCATCCAGCAGGTAGCTCATGGGCGCAACCCCAGCCTTTGCGCTTCCTTATGCAAGGTTTCTGACTTGCGAATATTCAGCAGCCGGAGCGCATCCTGAAACAAGGTCTGCCCTTACAGGGTATGACTGACCAGCGCCCGCACAAAACGCTTGCTGACACGCGCGCCCAGATTATTGTAAAAATCACCGCCGCCACTGCCACGTTTATCCAGTTTGCGCAGCCGCGCCAGTTCTTCATGGTAATAGTCCCAGAAGGTATCCCTATCCATTGTTCCCATATCCGCAAAGCGGCGCAGGATAACCAGCGTGCTCACTTTGAACTGACGCGCCAGACGTTGCATTTCATCCTGCAAGACGGCATTGGGATTATATAAACGGCGGACTATCTCCAGTGGTGCCAACAATTCAGCAGCTACCGCATTACACCAGTGCTCAGTTTGTTCATCGGGCAGTACTGCGGCCTGCGCATCGGACACGCCACTTTCACCCAGCCAGATATGGGCGAACTCATGGGCCAGGGTAAACATCTGCGCCGCCTTGCTGTCGCTGCCATTAATAAAAATCAGTTGCGCCAGCTCATCCACAAGGGCGAAGCCTCGGAACTCTTCCGGGTCTAATTTGCGGTGGGTATTGCTGCCGACAATACCGCTCACCATCACCAGCCCCCCGGCATCTTCCACACGGGAGATAAACTGGCGCAGGGCTTCTGTCCATGTGGGTATAGAGCGGCGTTGCTCCAGATCAAAACCCAGCACCTCGCGCATCTGCGCCGCCACGCTGACAATATCATTCACAACCGTCACAGAACCGACAAAGGAGGGGGCAACCTCACCCTGCAGGCGCAGGTAATCCCGATACCACTCCTGCCGCTGCTGACAAAGATAGAGGGTATCCAGCAGATCGGGGCTGGGGCGATGAATTCGGATATTGGCCACGGTGCGAAAATCAGGCACCGGCAGAGTCTCCACCGGCGGCTCAGGCAGAAACAGATAACCGATGGCCGTATGAGTTTTATTGGCAAAACTTTCCAGTTGTTTCAGGGTGGGCTGAATTTCACCGCTAAGCCAGCCGTGGATTTTGGGGAAGGTCTTTATCAGCGCATCGGCTGGCAAATCCGTCCGCGCCAGCGCCCAGTTAAGCAAGTCGGGATTGACGGCGACACGGGTAACCTGTCTGCCCTCTGTAGAGAGGCTGGCGCATTGATTACGTTCTGCTTAGTAGCCATGCTCATTGTATTGTTACCAAACAAAAGAAGTATTGTTTCTGGTGCTGTTGTACAAACATCCTATCGATCACTCCGCTTAATTTCTTCTTCCAGTTGTTGCAAAGCCTGCAAGTCATCCTCATCAGCCTGCTTAGCGGCTTGCTTTTTACGCTTCGAGTCAAATCGCTGATAAATTTCGCGTACCTTTTTTTCCATCTGCTCATGAGTAACACGGCCTTTACCGGTAAGCAGGGGCTGATCATTAAAGGTTAAAATCCTGTCAACATTGTCCCGCCAAAAATTCATCGTTAAATCATGACGGTTTTTTGCACGCAGTTCAGCCGTTTCAAGAAAGATAACCACCAGCCGATTCAAAGTATCTATTTCATCCTCGGTCAGATAATTTTTGGCGATAAAAATATCCTGCTTGCGCACCACGCTGCCTTTCCATGACATCAGCGCCATATTCGGTTGTGACTCATTAGCACGATGACTAATCAACTCTGCTGCGGTCTGCTCGGTTACCGCATAAAGCAGTTTGTTCTGAACTTCGGCAAAGAACATCTGTGTTGTTTTATCGGTTGAGTCATAATCGCTGCTCAAGGCGAACAGATCGCGCACTTTTTGATAAAAGCGTTTTTCCGAGGCACGAATATCACGGATACGCGCCAGAAGTTCATCAAAATAATCGGGTCTACCATCGGGGTTTTTCAGGCGCTCATCATCCATTACAAAGCCTTTAACCATATACTCTTTCAAATGATGATTTGCCCAGATACGAAACTGGGTGCCACGCCTGCTGCGAACCCGAAAGCCAATGGCAAGGATCATCTCCAGGGCATAAAAACTCACCTGGTATTGTTTACCATCAGCTGCAGTTGTTAAATAATCCTTAATAACTGAATTTTCAGACAACTCCTTTTCTTTCAATATGTTGGATATATGCGTACTGATATTGGCCACCGAGGTATCAAAAAGTGTGGCAAGCTCTTTCTGGCTCATCCACACCATGCCGTCCCGGGCATAGAGTTTTACGCTGGCTTTGCCATCGGTGGTATTGTAGATCACAATATTTTGCGGGCTGTCATCCATTGACGATATTCCTGACATCGATTTTGCCGGTGACGGCGGCGGAAATCAGGGCGGTGCGGCGTTCTTTAAGAAGATTAATACCAAGTTATGCCTTATCGATTAAACTCTGCAAAACAGATGTTTTATTTTTTAGATAGAGATTTATTTCAATTTGCTCATGAATCGGTGGAACGGGGGTCAGTCCAGCAGATAAGTATTCCTGCTCGATGCTTTCTACAGTCGCGCCTTCCTTAGACCACTCCAATAATAATATATTTGTATGACCTTTAATGTAGTTGGCGGCATATTCAACATTCATCCTTTCATTAAACCTTAACGCCTTCATGTCTTGGTTAAGGGTTACTGTAACGGTGTTGATCGCAATCGGTATTGTTTTTTGAAGAATACCTGAACGCACAACCATTAATAACGCCCCACTAACAACATAATTTGTTGCGGATTTGTTTACTGCTTCTGGTGTTAATTTATCCTGTGTATCTGATAACCAGAAAGTTTTCATGTCCTTCGGCGATACCCACGGAATATCTCCGCCTACCCAATAAAAGAGGTTTTCTTTTGAAGGGGTTCCACCACCACTAAACGTACACAAATGCTTCAGCGGTACCATTTCCCAATGCTCAGGAACCTCCCCCAACCATTCAACCCCACTGTCTTTCATTTTACTCGGGCTATCCCTGCCCTCGCCCTTCGGGCCGCCTGTGGCGTTCAAATTCGTTCCCGACGAATTTGTGACATTGGGGTTTAGCCCTTTGGTGACGGCATGGGAAATCACCGCCTGACGTTTTTCCTGTAGCAGTTTGATCAGTTGTTGCTGCTTTTCAATCAGGCGGTCGATTTTTTGGGTTTCGCGGTCAAGGAAGGTGGCGATTTGGGTTTGTTCTTCTATTGCAGGCAATAATACGGGTATAGAAAGATAATCTTCCTTCGCTATATTTTGCATGCTACTACTTGCACCTTCCGCATAATTTGATATCTCATCCCTAAACCCTTCAACCATCATAAAGTAACTGATAAATTTAGAACTTTGTTCTGAATTATTAAAAAATACTGTTTGCCATAACCGGTCAGGCAAATATAAATTTCCAAAATCATCCTGGACCCAAGCACTTGCACCCACAAGATCAGGTGTATTCATCCTACTTATAATAATTTCATCTTTTCTAACGGGACACTTTACACGATTCTTTTCTTCTTCAAATACAGTCTTATTTTCTTTGCTGCGAAATTTTCCCGTATAAACACAACTTGTTTTCAGTACACCTATTTCACCATCTTCCGCAGGCATATCAGTTGCGTTAACGCTGACGCCAGACTCAAGATTTCTGATTAGGTATTTAAGTTTCTTAACCTTCCAATGCTCAGGAATATCCTTTAGCCACTCAACCCCACTATCCCTATATTCTGGATACGCCGGATAAGTCATACATGCACGTCCTGTAACATCTGCATAATCTCCGCACTGACCTTATCCAGATCGGCATCTATCTCTTCCAGTGAGCGGGGTGGAATGTATTTGTAAAAATGCCGGTTAAAGGGAATTTCATAACCGATTTTGGTTTTGTCATCGTCTATCCACGCCTCCGGCACATGGGGCAGCACTTCGCGCTGAAAGTAGTCGTTGATATCTTCTTTCAGGGGCACGTTTTCATAATCGCGCAGGTCGGTATCGGCTTCGGGCTTGCCCTTGTTGGCACCGGACTGGATCAGGCAGACATCGGCGCTATCGTCGCGCTCACTTAATGCCTGCCAGATGGTTTTTAGCATGGCAGCTTTTATGTCCAGATCGGCAGACTTGAAGGCGGCTTTCAGGGCTTTGATAAAGACTTCACGGTTTTTATACAGGTGATTCTGATCCAGTGTTTGCAGCGCTGCGATAATGGCATTCTGTTGCTGGTCTTTTAATTTGGCAAAGGCTTTGGCAGCTTGCAGGTTTTTTATGCGTTCATCACTGGCCTGAAAATTCAGTTTCAGCGGGCGTTCCACAGTAATGCGCTGGTAGCCGAAATCGCGGTTATCAAATACCTTGCAGTGTTCGCCTTCGCTAAAGTCGCCGAAGATGCGGGTGATGTCGGCAATTTGCTGTTCGGAAATCTGCTTGCGCTTGCTACCCAGACTTTTGCGCATGGGGGTGTGGAACTCCACGGCGTTGATGAGCTGCACCTTGCCCTTGCGCCGGGCCGTTTTCTGGTTGGTGATGATCCAGATATAGGTGGCAATGCCGGTGTTGTAGAACATATCGGTGGGCAGGGCGACGATGGCTTCCAGCCAGTCGTTTTCGATAATCCAGCGGCGGATTTCGCTTTCGCCACTGCCCGCGCTGCCGGTAAACAGGGGCGAACCGTTCAGCACCACCGCCAGACGGGAACTGTCACCGTTGGTGTTGAACTTGGCTATCATGTGCTGCACGAACAGCAGTGAACCATCACTGATACGGGGCAGGCCTGCACCGAAACGCCCGCGATAGCCCAGCGTATTGGCTTCGGCTTTTACTTCTTTTTCCACCTTTTTCCATTCCACCCCGAACGGTGGATTGGACAGCAGGTAGTCAAATTCTTCATCGGGCAGGCCGTCTTCACTGAAGCTGTTGCCGGGGTAAATGTTTTTGGCATTCTGCCCCTTGATCATCATGTCGGATTTACAGGTAGCGTAGCTTTCGTCATTCAATTCCTGGCCGTAGACTTCCAGATGGGCATCGGGATTCAGCTCGCGCAGGTACTCTTCGGCCACGCTTAACATGCCACCGGTGCCACAGGCAGGGTCGTACAGTTTGCGGATGGTGCCTTTTTTGGTCAGTGCGTTTGCGTCTTCCTGAAACAGCAGGTTGACCATCAGGCGGATGACTTCACGGGGGGTAAAGTGTTCCCCGGCGGTTTCGTTGCTTTGTTCTGAAAAGCGGCGGATCAGTTCTTCAAAGATACTGCCCATCTGGATATTGCTGACCCTGTCGGGGTGCAGGTCTGCTTGTGCAAAACGACTGACCACCATATACAGCAGATTGTCCTTGTCCAGCCTTGCCACCTGTTCGGGCAGTTTGAAGCGTTCGATGAAGATCTCACGGGCATCATCGGAAAAGCTGTTAATCAGGTTAGTCAGATTGGC
>JAJRZI010000049.1 GCA_024275295.1 Gammaproteobacteria bacterium
ACTGTTCTTTGCGGGTCTTCTTGCGGAATTTCTCGAAGTTAGTATCGGCAAAGGTTTGTTGGCGCATGTCAGATTCTAGCGTTCTTAGGAGGATGCGGTATTATCGCTCAAAATACGGAATTAATCAGAGGTTCCTTAAGCAAATATGACTAATGACAAAGCACTGGCATACAAAACGCAATTGATTCAAAATATTTATAAAACCAAGTTATAGGAAATGAATTTGAGGATAATAGTTCGTAAACATACAACCTCAATACTCCAAGTTTATCAACCTGCGGAAGTTAATCTAAGAGATCGCCAGAATGCTCAATCACAGACTAATAATTGACAATACGCAGACCCAAAGAGCTTGTAGTTATTTGTGATAATGATCTTTTATACGCGTCATAAATAAAAACCCACCCTTCTACATCCACCTCGTTACTAATCTTTTTAATTCTTGAGCTATAACTATACATTCATATAGCAATAAAAATTTTACCAATAGAGCATAACTTTACTTTGGAATTGCTAACAAGGTGTGCTTTTAGAAAAAATTCTGAACAACCGCCAACCGTCATCAGCTAATACCCAGCCACGGCTTATTTCAGAATATTGGAAACATCCGGGCTAAGATTAGATTATCAAGAAGCTTGAATTAGACTGTGGCTGGATAAATGCGTGCGATATTCTCCAATCCAGCCCTATCCAATAACTCAATCTGCTTACCACTAACCTTAAGCAAGCCAAGTGTCTGAAAGCGTTTTAAGCCACGACTGACAGTCTCTACCGCAACCCCCAAATAGCTAGCAATCTGCTGGCGAGACATAGCCAAACGCAGATTTGTTGAGCAAAAATCACGTCTGCCCAACCTATCAGAGAGATTAAGTAAAAAGGCTGCAATACGTTCATCTGCAGCCTGTCTGGCAGCTAAAAGGGATTGTCTTTGAGCCCGATTGATCTGCCCGCCCATAACTCGGATAAGACTATCCTGAGCATCAGCATATCCCTCACCCAGCATTGCCAAGTCGTTAAAATACAATTCACAAACTGCACCAGGCTCCAAAGCCCTAGCAGAATATGCATACTGCTTTTCCTTAATCGCATCGAGACCAATCAGCTCACCAGGAAGATGAAATGCAAGCACCTGTTCTTCACCATCATCCAACAAACGGTAGCTCATAAAGGTGCCTGACTTTACCGCATAAGCAGCATAAAAAGGCTGGCTTACACGAAACAGTCCCTCACCCTTTTGCATCTGCTGGCAGCGTTTGAGCAGCTTCGAAACGATAGATAAGTCGTCAACTCCAAGAATGACATCCTGGATTTCAGAAAAATCGCAATTACTGCATGCAACCTCGTTACATGAGCGTGGTTTTGATGGGGTATTTCGGTTAGTGGTCATATAGTGGGGATCAAACTTACAATCCTGAATCAGGATAACCCTTGTAATTCAGTTAGTTAATAGCCAGTTTATATCTTATAATATCTGATTGGCTTTGGGCTTGTTTAGTCCTTTCGGAAGGATGGCAATTTTTTTATGATAGCCGATAAGTTTGATATATATCACAAAAGAAGGGTAAAGGCCATAATTTTGAGCAATATACTCAAGTATAAGATAGGCGGATTAGGTGTTTTTCCCGCCACGAAGAAGCGCAAACAGCTGTAGAGGGTTTTTACAATCGTGCTTGCTTTAAATCGCTCGCCAAAGTGTAATGAGGCCAAATAACATTACCATAGCCCCAGCAACCTTGCGAGTAAGGGGTGAACGGGTAAATTTTGATGCTGCACCGGCCATCATCCCCATCAGCATCAAATTAGGCAGTGTCCCAAGACCAAAGGCCAACATCATCCCTGCCCCACTCAGCATATTCCCGGCTGCAATAGCATTAATCAGCATGCTATAGACCAGTCCGCATGGAAACCAGCCCCAGACTATGCCTATCCTTAGCGCCTGCCCAGGCGTGCGCACAGGTAACAGCTTTCGTCCAAATGGCTCTATACGTTTCCAGAGATACGACCCAGCCAACTCTACACGGCTTAAGAGTGTCCACCAGCCGGCAAGATACAACCCCAGCAACACCATGAAGATACCGGCAATGCCAAGCAAGATCCGTTGAGCCAGATGAATAGGCATCAAATCTGTGAGCAGCATACCGATACCGCCCATGATTGCTCCAGCTACGGCATAACTACAGATCCGACCTGTATTGTATGCAATTTGATAGGGAAGCAGTGAAGCAAAGCGGTTACGCTCATGCTCAGGCAGTCCAAAGGTTAATGCGCTGACAATACCGCCACACATCCCTACGCAATGCACTCCTCCAAGCAGTCCTACAACAAGAGCACTGATATAAGGCAACCAAAGCTCTGCCATGGTTATCTCTATTCAGCGCGGCTTACCAGTTTTCAGCAAGCAATTCAAAATGTGCCTGTTTGTGCAGACAGGCGGGGCATAGCTCTGGTGCCGCTTCAGCCTCATGCAGGTAGCCACAATTTCTGCACCGCCAGACAACCCGGTTGCCACGCTTAAACACCTTGCCTGCTTCCAGATTATCGGCAAGTTCCTTATAGCGCTTACCATGCTGCTTCTCAGCAACAGAGATCGCATCAAAGGCTAAAGCAATCCGTTCAAAGCCCTCTTCTCTTGCAACCTTGGCAAAGGCAGGATACATCTCCGTCCACTCATGCTCTTCACCTGCTGCCGCAGCCCGGAGATTATTGAGCGTATTGCCAACCAGACCAGCGGGAAATGTCTCGGTAATTTCAAGATCTCCCCCTTCAAGAAATTTGAATAACCGCTTGGCATGCTCTTTTTCCTGGTTTGCTGTCTCTTCAAAGATATCAGCAATCTGCACCAGCCCCTCTTTTTTAGCCGCGCCGGCATAATAGGTATAACGATTTCTCGCCTGGGATTCACCGGCAAAGGCGATCAGTAGATTCTTCTCGGTCTGGGTACCTTTAATGCTGGTTGACATCTTGTTCTCCTCTCTCTTCTTCAGGGCTGCTCTCACTTGAATCATGCTGATTCGAGTCGCTGTTATCCTTTAAGGGTAACTCATCGTCATCCATCAGGATACGTTGCGCATCACCTTCCAGATCATCAAACTGTCCACTGCGGGCTGCCCAGAATAGTACAGCCACCGCTACCAGCCCAAGAAAGACCATACCTGGAATTAAGCCATAAATAACATCCATAAGCGGATACCTTCTACTCTATTTGAAGGAAACTCTGACTAATTCAGAGTTTCCATGGTACAGGGATGTGCCATTATTTTTAATCACAGTAAGTGATTAAAAATAATGGATAAGAAAAATCACATTTTTTATTATCCATGTCTGATTAATCCAGGGAGGGATTAATCAGACTTTCCTGAACAGCGTTCGGATGCGGGCAGCATTACCAATAACCAGCAGCGAACTAATCGGCATTGAGATAGCAGCCACCAGTGGGGTGATCATGGCCGACATCGCCAATGGCACCATTATAAGGTTATAGACAATGGAGATGGTAATATTCTGTCGGATAGTGCGCAGAGTGCGACGAGAGAGCGCAGCAGCCAGGCGGACCTTCGCCAGTTCGTTGCTCATAAGCACAATATCCGAGCTGGCAATGGAGACATCCGTACCAGAGCCAAGGCTGATACCCACATCAGCACGCACTAGGGCTGGGGCATCATTGACGCCATCACCCACCATGGCCACCCGACCTCCCCGTTGTTGCAGATCGGCTATGGTCTGGTCTTTATCCTCTGGCAGAACCTCGGCAATCACCTCCATGCCACCCAATCGCTCAGCAATCGTTTCCGCAGTCAGTTGTCGATCACCGCTTAGCAATGTAAGTTTTATAGCATCACGCTTTAAGGCATCCACAAGCATAGGCGCATCGGCTCGAATTTTATCCTCAATACCAATGATGGCAATCTCTTGGCCATCAATAGCGCAACGTAAAGATCCAGCACCCTGCTCATCCAGCTTCTGTGCCTGCTGGTCGAATATTGCATTTCGCTGCACTTGGTTCTGGTCAAGCCAGGCTGATGTTCCAGCCAGCACCATCTTGCCCTCTACCTCGGCTTTAATGCCAAAACCCGGACGGTTTATAAACCCCTTTGCCTCTTTAGCATCCACCCTTACCCCACAGCTTGAGATGCAGTCAAGAATAGCTTGCGCAACAGGATGTTCAGAATATCGTTCTGCTGGTGCTATATATTCAAACAGTCTTTTAATCTCAGTGGGGATAGTAGCTTCTAATTTGGCTCCAGGTACAGGTGGCACCCAACATCCCGTTTTTAAATAAACAGCAGAGATCGTCATACACCCTTCCGTCAAGGTGCCTGTTTTATCAAAGACAAAATGATTGATGCTCGATAACGTCTCCAATACCGCGCCATTTTTGACCAGAATACCATGCTGCGCGCCAAGGCCAGAGGCCACAGCAATAGACATTGGCGTGGCAAGCCCAAAGGCGCAGGGACAGGTAATGATAAGAACGGAGGTCGCAGCCATCAAAGCCAATTCAAAGCCGCTGCCCAGCCACCAGACAAAGGTCAATGTCGCCAGCCCCAGTGTTGCCAAAACAAACCAGGGTACAATGCGGTCTGTCGTGCGCTGTATAGGAGCTTTGCTGGCCTGGGCCTCTTCAACCAGATGTATAATACGTCCGAGTGCTGTATCTTTCAGTACACCTTCTACCTGTAGTTTCAGCATACCGTGGCCATTGATAGTGCCTGCAGAGAGATGATCTCCCTGCGATTTGGTAACAGGCTCAAATTCACCCGTCAACATGGCTTCATCCACTGAACTCTGGCCCTCAAGGATAAGACCATCAACCGGAATCTTATCCCCCGGTTTTACCAGCACAATCTCGCCTGGCTTGACTGAGCGTACAGGTACAATCTCCTCCCTGTCATCACGTAATACGGTTGCCACTCTTGGCTGAAGATCCAGCAAACGCTGGGTCGATGCCACGGCCTGTCGCTTTGAAATCGCTTCCAGATAGCGTCCCACCAGAATTACAAATATAAAATTGACTACTGTATCGTAATAGACCTCACCTACAGTCACACCTGATACAGTGACATAGACCGAATAGATATAGGTAATGGTTGCTCCGATTGCAATTGGCAGATCCATTCCTAGATGCAGATTACGCAACCCAGCCCAGGCACCCTTAAAGAATGGAAAGCCAGAGTACAGCAGGGTGGGAGTGGCTATAGCAAAGCCAATCCAGTGAAACAGCCCACGAAACTCGCCTTTATCCGCACCACTGTAGAGTGCTATAGAAATCCACAGTAGATTCATCATGGCAAAGCCAGCAAATGCCATACGATAGAGAAGATTTCGATTTTGCCGTTGGAGGGCACCTTCAGCTGCTTCAGGGTCAAAAGGTACTGCCGAGTAACCAATCTGGCCCAACCGTTGGATAATCTCTGACAGTTTCAGGTGGCTATTATTCCACTTCACAAATAGTCGTTTACCTGAAAGATTTACAGCTGCCTTAATAACGCCAGGCACTGTTTTAAGCGTGTGCTCAATCAGCCAGACACAGGCGGCACAGTGAATGCCTTCAACAAGGAGGTTGATCTCTCGGGTCTCTCCCAGCTCATGAATATACTCTTCTTGAACTGCATCCAGATCATAAAGTGCAATATCCTTGGGTAATTCAGGAGGAGGCGCCAGCATCCCATCTTCCGGCGTTCGTTTATAAAAACCGTCAAGCCCCGCTTGAAAAATGGTTTCACAAACAGATTTACATCCATGGCAACAGAACAGGTGCTCCTGTTCTTTTATTGTTGCCTGGACCACGCCCTTCTCAGGCAGGGGTAACTGACAATGAAAGCAGGTTGTTTCTATCAGAGATGATTCGCCATTCGTGGCATGCGCAGTACTGTTATCCACAGCGTAGAATTAATAATGCAGCAAGAAATTTATGACCAGCTTGTTCAGCAATAGAAAATTATTGCCCAGCAGCAACGACCATACGAAGCGCCTCATTATACTCTTCGCCATCTTTCTGCACGCTGACCAATATGTCCCAGACACCTTTCAGCTCAAAGGTCACATCAGCTTTATAAAGGCCATTGCCAATATGCTGCATGGGAAGTGAAAAGTCAGCCTCCGCATCAGATGGGCGATAGGCGTAAAAGATAACACTGTCCGGGCGCACCGCCCCACCCTCTTTTGTTGCCAATGAAAATTTAATAGCTGTTGGTTTATTCAGTGGCAGCTCTTCAGGTGCCGAGATGCGCATCTCCCAACCTGGATTGTTTGCCATCCGGGCAACCATATTCTTTTCGTAGTGCTGACCACGGTCATAATAATCTTCAACCACCAGCACTGGATTTGCATCAATAGCAAAGTAGATCATGATGAAGTTTGCCGTCATGACACTGGCAATAATAGCAAACCAACCCAATACCCATGGACTACGCCAGGCGGATTGGTGTGAATCTGTAGCTGTATGCATCATAGTCGTTACCTCTTTGGGCCAATAAAGACACTTTCCCGGTGACTGGAAAACGGCTCATCTGAGTCCACTGTTTCAATATGAAAAATGATAGGTTGAGATTCAACAGTAAGATTTTTTCTGGGAACACGCACATAGACACTTGTGGGGGTCACTGTGCCATGTTGCGCAGCAAGTATCGGATTACTTGTTATCTTAAGCCCTTCTGGACCTGTCGCACTGATCTTTACCTTTACATCATCTGCCAGCTTATTCAGGATTTTAAGCGTGTATTTGTTCTGAATAGAACCATCACTCTGTAGTACATAAAGCGGCTGCCGCGCATGCAATACTTTTAGGTCAACTGCATCAATACTGTTGAGCCCATAAAAAATGCCTAGTAGTGCTGCGAAGATAATCAGACTGGTTACAATAAGGCGAGGTTGTTTATATACAGGCGGGCACGCTTTACCCTCAAGACCGTTCAGTGACTCATAACGAATCAGACCATGAGGTCGCCCTACTTTATCCATAACCGAGTCGCATGCATCTATGCATAAAGCACACATGATGCAACCCTCCTGTTGCCCCTGGCGAATATCAACGCCTGTAGGGCAAACAGCCACACACTGATTGCAGTCCACACAATCACCGGCCTTATGCTGCTCATCAGCATCTCTTTTTTTCTTGCGGCTACGCGGTTCCCCACGATGAAAATCATAGGTAGGAATAATAGATGTCACATCCACCATTGCCCCCTGAATACGGGCATAGGGACAGAGCCACATACAGACCTGCTCGCGCATAAAACCAGCCAAAAGGTATGTACCCGCTGTAAACATCGCAATCGTGATCCAGGCTGCTGAAGGCAACTGAAGTGCTAACAAACCACCCCACAACACGTAGACATCCATGAACCAGGCAACAAAACTGATGCCGGTAAAAATTGCAATCAACATCCATAAGCTATGTTTGCCTAGCTTTTTACTAAACTTCTGGAGTGATATCGGAGCCTTATCCAGCTTTCTCCGTTGCTGCGGTGTGCCTTCAAATTTCCCCTCTATCCAGGTGTAGAGATCTGTCCAAACAGTCTGAAAACAGAGAAACCCGCACCACACTCGTCCTGCAAATGCTGTTATTGCTAATAGAGTAATCGCCAAAAACAGCAGGACTAAAGCAAGAATCCACAGATCTTGTGGAAGAATTGTGATGTTAAAAAGATGAAACTGACGATTTGGAATATCCCAGAGAATAGCTTGTTGGCTATTCCAGCGCAGATATGGCCCAAAGAACATCAGCAGCCAGATAGAGCTGGTAAACCACTTGATGGTACGCCATTTGCCCCCCATCCGTTTTGCATGAATGGTTTCATCGCCGGTATTTACATGCCAGTGATCTGCCTCTTCCAGCAGATCATCAAGGGCGGCAAGGTGTGAATGGGATGGCTGATTGCTCACGCGGGATCCTGTTGGGTTACATCTTTACTAACTGAATTAATGACATGGGCAATACAACCCACTGTCTGTCACTGCTGAGCTTATCACACAGATGATAGCAGCCCAAAAGCCATATCAAGGTTTAGCGTATAGATTCGTGGGGCCTGCATGCTGATGGATACGCATGCAGACCCCACGTTTTTAGCACGGCTTACTGCTGACCTAACCTATAGACAAACACTGCTAATTTTTTGATTTCATTAGCAGATAATTTATCGGCAAATGATGGCATTATCGCCTCACGACTCTTCGGGTCACCTGGAAAATTCACACCATGGGTGATGGTACGTTTTGCACTCTCTACACCACCTGGTGCAAAACGCCAAACGCTATCAGTCAGGTTCGCTGAACCCATTGCCTGGTTACCCGTAGCGGTCATACCATGACAGGCAAAGCAGGCATTTGCTGTAAACAGTGCCTTCCCTGCCGGGTCATCCTTACCTTCACTTAAACCCGTGACGTAGTTTGCCAGTGTATCAATATCTTCCGCAGAGAGCCTCCCGCCATGCGCAGGCATCATGCCTCTACGGCCTTTGGTAATGGTCTCTTCAATCTTGTCGATACCACCACCATAGAGCCAATCATCATCAGCAATCACAGGGAAACCTGGGCCACCCTGCCCACCTGAGCCATGACACGCAGCGCAGTTGTCACCAAACAGCACCTTTACAGATGCAACGGTATACTCAGATAGGCCGGCATCTGCCAGGATCTGTTCCGCTGTCATATCCTTGATCTGGTTCTCATATTGGGCACGAATAGCCTCAACCTCAGCCATTACTTCCTTGAACTCTTCAATCGCCGTCCACCCCATTAGGCCTGCTGATGGCTTATCCCCAATTGGAAAAGAGGGGTAAATCACCACATATATAAGCACCCAGGCACAGCTGGCCCACCATGAGAGCATCCACCAGCGTGGAATAGGGTTGGCCAACTCACGAATGTTGTCGTCCCATATATGCCCGGTGTTATTTTCACCTGGAAAAGGATTCTTATCCGCCATGTTTTTCTCCATCATCAAATTGATCATCATCCAAAGGGATGAAGCGCTGGGCTTCAAGCTTGTCCCTGTTTTTTGGATAAAGAGCATAAACGTAAGCAACGAGTATCAGGAGGAAGACGACCACGGTCAGGATCACACCTACCCAGTCATTCGTGGTCATCGCCGCCCAATCCGTATAAAAGTGATCGCTGAGGCTATTCACGGTAAGCCTTACTATCGTCAAGCTTAGCCATGGTGCCCAGCACCTGAAGATAGGCTACAACAGCATCCAGCTCTGTCTTACCCTTGGTCTCTTCCAGCGCAGCAGCAAAGTCAGCTTCGGTATAAGGCACACCTACCGTAGCCAGACCCCGCATGTGAGACTCAATCGCTTCCGGATCCAGTATATTCCCCTCCAGCCAGGGGTAGTTCGGCATAACTGACTCAGGCACAACCGAGCGTGGCGCACGCAGATGCTTACGGTGCCACACATCCGAATATTTACCACCTACCCGCGCAAGATCAGGGCCGGTTCGTTTAGAACCCCACTGAAAAGGGTGATCAAACATCGATTCAGAGGCTAGGGAGTAGTGTCCATAGCGCTCTTTCTCATCACGGAATGGGCGAATCATCTGTGAGTGACAGAGATAGCACCCCTCACGAATGTAGACATCACGACCCGCAACCTCCAGCGGCCGATTTGGACGGATACCATCACCCGTCTTCCACTCAGCCAGAGGACGCTTTCCAACGCCGGCCCAGACAATCTCTGGATACTTGTTATGCTCAAAAGTGCTCTTCATAAAGAACAGCGGCACAATCTCCACAATGCCGCCAATTGAGACCACAATAGCCGTTAGCAGCACCAAGGCCCAGATGTTTGTCTCGGCCCAGTTCTGGAGACCTTTTGATTCTGTATTTTCAGACATTACTTGAATCTCCTATGCTGTGGCTGTAGCCAGTGATGCCGTACGGGCCTGCTCGACGCAACCCTCTGCCATGGACTGGCGAACGGTCATGATGACGTTGTACAACATTATCGCCGCACCGAAGAGGAATATTCCGCCGCCTACAGCTCGCATAGCATAGTAAGGATGCATCGCCTCAACAGACTCGGCAAAGGTGTAGGCCAAGGTGCCATAGTCATCGTATGCCCGCCACATCAGACCCTGCATAATGCCGGATACCCACATGGCTACAACATAGATCACAGCGCCAATGGTTGCTGCCCAGAAGTGCAGGTTGATCAGCTTCACAGAATACATCTCGGTATGGAAACAACGGGTAATCAAGTGATAGAGCGCACCAATACCCACCATGGCAACCCAACCCAGAGCACCTGAATGCACATGACCGACAGTCCAGTCTGTGTAGTGAGAGAGCGCATTAACCGTCTTGATCGACATTACCGGCCCCTCAAAGGTGGACATCGCATAGAAAGCCAGAGACATGATCATAAAGCGCAACACATAGTCTGTACGCAGCTTGTCCCAGGCGCCAGAGAGGGTCATAATACCGTTCAATGCACCACCCCAGGATGGGATAATCATCGCCAGTGAGATAGCCGCACCCAATGAGCCAGTCCAGTCAGGCAACGCGGTATATTGAAGGTGATGAGCACCCAACCAGACATAACCAAACGAGAGTGCCCAGAAGTGGACAACGGACAGTCTGTAGGAGTAGACAGGACGATTGGCCTGCTTTGGCACAAAGTAGTACATAATGCCCAGGAAGCCCGCTGTCAGATAGAAACCCACCGCATTATGCCCCCACCACCACTGGATCATGGCATCCTGCACACCAGAGAAGATGGAGTAGGATTTAAACAGACTGACAGGGATAGCCAGACTGTTAACCACATGCAGGTAGGTGATCATAATCATCATGCTAAGGAAGAACCAGTTCGACACATAGATGTGTGAGCTCTTACGATTAGCGATGGTCATTACAAAATTGAACAGATAAGAGAGCCAAACCACAGCAATCAGGATATCAATAGGCCATTCCAGTTCAGCATACTCTTTACTCTGAGTCAGACCCAGCGGCAGGGTAATCACTGCCAGCACAATCACCAGATTCCAACCCCAGAATGTAAACCAGGCCATCTTATCGCTCCACAGGCGAACACCGCAGGTACGCTGCACGCTGTAGAAGGCTGTCGCCATCAGCGTGCAACCACCAAAGGCAAAGATAACCGCATTGGTATGAAGTGGGCGTAAACGCCCAAAAGATAGATATGGACTATCAAAGTTAAGAACCGGCCACGCCAACTCCGAGGCAATATATACCCCGACCGATGCGCCTACTACCAGGTAGACCACCGCCATGACGGCGAACCAGCGTACAACATCTAGGTTGTACTTTTGTTCTGCTGTCGCATCCATGAACCCCCCCTCATATTGGATTCGTTATTAAAATTAAATGACCAAACAACCGATAGCCTGGTCAAAGATGGATCATTCCGAGGCGTATATCACGATAATTCATGATATTTGTCAATAACTATTTTGTTGATACATCAGCAAGCTACTTAAAGCCACTCTGACAACAACAATTATTTAGCCTTAATTACAATCGGTTGGTTGCTATTTCGTAACTTCTCAACCACTTCATAGGTTGCTTCATATAACGCTAAACGCTCAATGGGGATGGTGCTATATTTAGCGCTCCATGAAACCCCCGTGCATCATTCAAAGCAGGCAAGTAATTCAGCCGCCAAATCGCATTAAAGAAGATTTTAGTGCAGATGTTCGATAGGAATACCCTTCATCTTTTGCAATAATCACAGATATATAAAATCACCTTACCTGACACATACGACTTAATGAACAAAAAACCTCTGCCTGCCCTGCTCATCTCCATCCTGCTGATTCTAGCTGTAGTCATCATGTTTCCTGTCGGAAAAAAGGGGCCAGAGTCTCCCTCACTGCCCTGGGATATAGCCGTAGACACTGTGGGAAACACACAGGTATTTAATCTCACTTTAAACCAGAGCACATTATCAGATGCTCAAAAGGAATTTAAAAAAGAGGCCGAAATCAGTATGTTTGCCTCTTCTAAAGGAAGCTACGCCATTGAAGCCTATTTTGAACGGCTCTATATCAGCAGCATCCGCGCTGACCTTATACTCACTTTGGACGTAGACCAGGCATCTGCGGCACAGATGTATGATCGTGGATTGAGATTAAGTCAATTAGGCAGTGGCGAGAAGAAAATAACACTTGCTCATGCTGATAAAAACGCGGTCATGGATGCGCCCATTTCACTTATCACCTATCTACCAGCAGCCAACCTTGATGCAGAGCTTATTCAGAATCGCTTTGGAAAACCAGATAAACATTATACCGAACCATCCGGCATTACTCACTGGCTGTACCCGAAAAAGGGCTTGGATATAGCCCTAAATCCAGAAGGGAAAGAGGTATTGCAATATACATCGCCTGCTCACTTTGACCAGATCATTCAACCTCTAATGAAGTGATTATCAGCACGCTCTATTTTTAGGACACCGCTATTAAATCAGTGCACAGAGAAACACAGTCCGAGATTATTTGAATTACCAGATTTTTTTGTCCAAATCACCTTCCCTGGAACACACTCCAAAGCAACATCTGATTCATGCAGCCATACATCATCACCTGGATTACAATCCTGCTCTGTTTGCAAACCAATTCCGTTTTCACTTACATCAACCAGTGTCGCAAAAAAGTAGCTACGAACCATCTCCCCTTCACGGTTATTTTCAGTAAAGCACATCACCTTGCGATCCAGTTTTTTACGTGGATAATGTCTCTCATTGTGCATCGAAAAATCTCCCTATTGGCGTAGTAGACCCGCCATACTGCAGCTGTTTTTTTTATGGATCATCTGGCCTGCAATTGTTTAATCTTTGATAGTAAGCAACTACATCAATTAATGCTCACTATTTAAATATAGAATCGATCGAATAACCATCCTTTTCAAGGATAACGCGTAAACGCTTCAGTGCATCCATCTGTATTTGTCGCACGCGTTCCCTTGTAACTCCCAGTTCGTTTGCCACCTGCTCCAGCGTTGAGTTTTCGTAGCCATGTAGGCCAAAGCGACGCTCAACAACCTCACGCTGTTTTTCATTCAGCTTGTCAAGCCAGGCATCAATATTGGCATTCAGGCCATCATTCTGTAGTCGAACTGAGGGGTCAGGCGTTACCTCATCAGGAATTGTATCCAATAAGGGCTTGTCCGCATCTTTGCCATACGGTGTATCTACAGAGGTCACACGTTCATTCAGACCCAGCATGCGCTTTACATTATCAATGGGTTTATCCAGCAGTTCAGCAATCTCTTCTGCAGAGGGTTCATGATCCAGTGTTTGCGCTAGCTTACGTGCTGCACGCAGATAGACATTGATCTCTTTTACAACATGAATTGGCAGCCTTATTGTCCGGGTTTGATTCATAATCGCCCGTTCAATCGTCTGCCTGATCCACCATGTGGCATAAGTTGAGAAACGAAAGCCGCGCTCAGGATCAAACTTTTCCACAGCACGGATAAGCCCTAAATTACCCTCTTCAATCAAATCAAGCAGGGCTAGCCCACGATTCATATAGCGCCTGGCAATCTTTACAACCAGGCGCAGATTGCACTCGATCATACGCTGACGGGCAGAGATCTCCCCTTTCTGCGCCAGCCGGGCATAATAGACCTCTTCCTCTGCCGTTAGTAATTGGGAAAAACCAATCTCACTCAGATAGAGCCGCATGGCATCAACCTGACCGTCTGTAATATCGGTAGAGGCACGGCCTTTCGACTTAGGCTTGACTTTTTCATTCGCTATCGGCTTATCTTCTACGTCATGCATATCATTTTTCATATCAGCTATTGATTTCATATCATTTAACCTACCATCCTCTTCCGCCATGCCGCCCCCTGCCACTTCTTGCAGCTGTTAACGCCGCTTAGGTAAAAGTGCTGTAGGGTCAACGGGTTTGCCCCTACGCCTAATCTCAAAATGCAATAAGGCTTTACCATCAGCAGCATGCCCCATATCTGCAATCCGCTCTCCTTTGGCCACTTTATCTCCCTCTGCAACCAGCAACTTTCGATTATGACCATAAGCACTTAAGTAGTTTTTATCATGCTTGATAATAATAAGGGGGCCGTAGCCAATCAGACCACTGCCACTATATACAACTCGTCCTGACTCTGCAGCACGGATAGACTGCCCAAGGCGTCCGCTTATCTTCAGCCCTTTCCTGGTTGGATCGCGACTGGAAAAACGCTGTATTACGACTCCACTCGTAGGCCACTGCCACTTTAGCTTCCGAGTGACCTCCAGTGATGCTGACGGCTTAGTATCCTTAGCGGCACTACCCTGTAATCTTGAAGGTTTGATTGCTGCTTTTTTTGATTTTTGTGACGCAGTCGATGTTTTTTGCCGATTTACATATTTACTGCTTTTATAATTTGTACTAGCTTTCTGGCTCGCTCTCTTTATCGTCGGATTCAGGTGCAGCCGCTGACCGGAATAGATAGTATACGGATACCGAATTCGATTCCACTCTGCCAGTTTTTTATAATCAACATCTGCTTTCCACGCAATAGCATATAGCGTATCACCCTGCTTAACTGTGTAACGACTGGCACGATCAAGCAACTTTGATGGTAGATGATTGCGGCTAACAACCGGAGCCCCACCCGGACTCCCGCAGGCACTGAGCAGGCATATAATGGTTGCCACAACCAGCACCCGAGACCATAAAGTTGATATAGGTATCGGCAGCAGCTTCATCCAATCGTAGCTCAGTGTCGAATTATTAACACAGCTATGATAGCCAGAACTACAACCAACCATCCGAGGCGATCTACATATTTATGAAGCGCCTCTTCCATACGCTTCCCTCCCCATGCCATTAACAGTGCAACCAAAAAGAAACGGCCGCCACGGCCGATTAAAGATGCAAAAATAAACGGTGCCAACGCCATAGCGATAACCCCGGCTGTGATGGTAAACACCTTATAGGGTATAGGAGAGAAGCCAGCCAAAAATACCGCCCAAAACCCCCACTCATCAAACCATACCTTAACTTGCAGATACTTTGGGTAGTAACCTGCACTTTGTAATAGCGGTTCAATCATATCAAAGGCAAATAACCCGATTAGATACCCCAGCAAACCACCTAATACAGAGGCAATCGTGGTAATGGTCGCAAACCATACGGCGCGGTGCGGGGAGGCCAGCGACATTGGCGCCAACATCACATCAGGAGGGATGGGGAAAAAGGATGACTCGGCAAAGCTCAGACCCATCAGATATCTTTGCGCATGCCGATGACGAGCCCACTGCATGGCTCGACTATAGAGTGGTGAAAACAGCCGCACTAACGTGTCCCTCCCAGCAAAGGTACAAACATCACCCTTTCGAGTATCTCTTTCTCATAACCCTGCTCGGTACGAACAACCAATACCAGCACCTGCTCATCACGCACCCCAATCGGCAGCACCATGCGTCCACCTATCGTAAGTTGATCAACCAGTGCCAGTGGTATTCCCTCCGGTGCTGCTGTGACAATAATCCCATCAAAGGGGGCATACTGAGGCAACCCTACGCCACCATCACAATGATTAAGTCGAATATTACGCAGTCGCAGCTCTTGAAAACGGGATCGTGCCTGTTTGATGAATGATTCAATGCGCTCCACACTATAGATACGCTTCACCAAAGGAGAGAGGATGGCCGCCTGATACCCAGAGCCTGTACCCACTTCCAACACGGTATCCAAAGGGCCGGCAGCCAGTAAAAGCTCGGTCATCCGCGCCACAATATAGGGTTGGGAAATGGTCTGCCCAAGACCAATCGGCAGCGCAGTATCCTCATAGGCGCGACTGGCCAGCGCCTCCTCCACAAAGATATGACGCGGTGTATTACGGATTGTTTCAAGCACCTTTCGGTTGGTGATGCCTTCATCAATCAGCCGCTCAACCAGACGATCTCGCGTACGCCGGGATGTCATACCCACACCAAGAAGCGCTTTATTGACCATACTGCACCTACGATCTATCCAGCCAATCTTGCATCTCAGGCAAGAGCTCATGTCGTGTCAGATCAATTTTCAAGGGGGTAACCGACACATATCCCTCCCGTACCGCATAAAAATCCGTTCCCGACCCGGCATCCTGTTCCGCACCGGCAGGCCCCACCCAGTAGATAATTCGTCCTCTTGGATCAGTAGTTTTCACTACCGGCTCAGCTTTATGCCGATGCCCAAGACGAGTGGCCTGGTAACCTTTGAGTTCACAATAGGGCAGATCTGGCACATTTACATTGATAATGGTATCAGCACTTAAAGGGTGTTGACGTATCCGCTCAAGCATCTCCCTCGCTACGCGGGCACCTGTATCAAAATGCTTTGGCGCATGCGACACCATAGAGACCGCCATAGCAGGAAAGCCGAGAAATCGCCCCTCGGTAGCTGCTGCAACAGTGCCTGAATAGAGCACATCATCTCCCATATTTGCACCATCATTGATACCTGCCACCACCATATCCGGCTCATCTTTCAGCAGCCCGGTAATCGCCAGATGAACACAATCGGTTGGAGTGCCATCAACGCTGATAAAACCACTCTCCATCGTATTGACACGAAGCGGATGCTCCAGCGTAAGTGAGTTGCTGGCTCCACTGCGATTGCGCTCTGGAGCCACAACGGTAATCGTTGCAATGGCAGCCAGGCCTTCTGCAAGCGCCTTGAGGCCAGGGGCTTGATAACCATCATCATTACTTAACAAGATTCTCATGGGTTGAGTAGCCTAAAGCAGCGGGTTCTTCTTCCAATCATAGAAATTAAGCCTCTAATTGTACTGGAAAAACAGGGCCGATACACGCACCGGAAATGCTTTTCCGATCCCTTCTCTTCTGCTTGCTATAATTCCCGCTATGCCGAGTAAAAAAAGCCCTGAAAATAGAGATAATGATGACTTGACGCTGTTTCAGGAGGCCGTTCAGGGGATTGAGCCACTGCAGCAGGATAAAGCCCCGCCCTTTCGCAAACCTCGGCGACCTGAACCCTTGCCGCCAGAAGCAAAATCACAGCCAGCATCCGCCACCCCTTCTCTTGCCGATATGGATATTGAGACACCAGAAGCGCTTCTATTTGTACAACCCGGGGTGCAAAAAAGAGTCCTCAGGGAGCTGCAAAGGGGGCGCATTCCACCTGCTGACACGCTTGATCTACATGGTTTAAGGGTCAGGCAGGCCCAGCCGGTCTTCATTCGCTTTCTCAAGCAGGCTCAGCAGAGGCAGCTGCGTTGCGTACTTATCATCCACGGCAAGGGGCGTGAATCGGCAGAAAACCAGCCCGTGCTTAAACAGAAAACCAACCAGTGGCTGAGGCAATTTCCCTTTGTACTGGCCTTCTGTTCAGCCGCCTATTTTGATGGGGGCAGCGGCGCAACCTACGTGTTGTTATCCCGAAAAAAACAGGAAGAGATTTAGGGGGTGTTCTCAATTACCTGAGCGAGCGTGATTCTGAGCCATTTTTTGTGCTGGCAAGGCGCGGTGAGGCGTAATAGTTATTCTATTGCAACGAGCTGCAACGCCGCCAGCACGAAAAAGGGCCAGAATCACGCCGTGAACGGTGATTGAGAACACCCCCCTAGGGTGTCCTGTAGTCCAGACACTCTCGCAACAGCACTGTAGCGTAACTCCCTTTGGGCAGCGTAAAACCAAGCAGCATCTGGTCTGATGTTATCTCCCATGTCATATCCCGCACCGGCGCTCTTAGCGCCCGGCGCTCCATATCTGCACCACAGCATTCCAGGCCCAGCTGCCAATCTGTAAAGCCGGCCAATACCTCTGACTCAATATCTGCCGCCTCTGCCGTTACATCGGCCTCTCCTCTGCCCCAGAGTGGGCCTGTCGGATGTATATCCATCACATCCAGGCGGGGCAGCAGCTCTGCATCCAGCTTTTCAGCATGAAAACTGCTCCTGCTACCCTGCAACGCCACACGCTCACCCAAAAGGATCTGGTTCCAGTTTCCCAGCTCAACACGCCTTGCCAGCAGATGATTAAACAGCAATGAACGCGCAGCAGAGATGTAAAGCCCCCGGCGTTGGCAACTCACCCGCCCCAAACTGCCGTCAAACAGGGACTGCGCATACTTTAGGTTGCCACCCTGGTGGCCAAAGCGCTGTTCACCAAAGTAGTTGGGTATCCCTTGTTGCCGGATAGAGCGCAGTTGTGACTCCAGCTGATCCCTCTCTCCAGTCAGCTCTCGCACTCGAATGATGAATCGATTACCACGCAGGGCACCCCGGCGAAGCTTTCGCCTATGGCGGGCGTAATCCAAAATCTTCAGGTTATCAGAAGCCAGCATCTGCCACTCAGGCTCCATCTTTCCAGCCAATCGAACAGAGAACCATTGTTGCGTTACAGCATGGCGATCTTTAAGCCCCGCATAACTTACATCTCGTGCAGGTACTCCTGCCAAACGAGCTAGCTGTCGGGCAACCCATTCGGTATTATCACCACGTTTTTCAATCTTCAGCAGAACATGCTCACCCTCGCCATCCGGTTCGCAGGGTGGAATCTCCTCAACAAAAAAGTCTTCAGCGCAGGCTCGGATTACACCGCTCGCGCCAACGGATCCAAATGCATGCGGAAGGGATGGCATCAGGAGCCTGTTTTCAGTCATAGCACTACACATAAAGGAAATATCTGGGGTTGGCAAAATTTGCCTGGATCAGCGGTTAACGTCAACAGCGATGCAACCGGAGGGATGGTAACACTACTTTTCTGGTATATCTTCAATCGCGCCTTGCAGGAGGCTATCGATATCTTCATCCGATAGGTTTTCTGAATGACCATTTAGCGTCTTGGCTATCTCATCTGTAAGTTGTTTTTCAGCATCTGGCTCATCCGGGATATTCTCTTCTACAGCATCAGGCAAGGGGGCTTCATGACTTTCATCCATTGCTTGTGCCAGCAGCTCATCCAGTGGATCTGTAGCCACCTCTGCTGCGTCATCCGTTGTCTCCTCCCCTTCAAGATCAGATAGATCAGTATCAAAGCCCCCCAACACTTCACCTATCTCTTGATCCAGTACATCTTCAACGGGTTCAATCTTTTCCACTGAGCTTTCTGGCTCCGGTTCATTGTCAGGTTTGCCTTCTTCTACGGACAATGCGTTAGCAGTATCTGCATCTATCGCTGATACGGCTATTTCATTATCAACAGCCTCCTCCCCTGCAAATGCATCATCCTCTTCTTGAAACATGCCAACCAATGCCGCACTATCAAGATCCTCATCAGCAGAAACATCCTCTTCATCAGGCATATCTGTCGTAGTCTCATCCATTTCCTCTGATGTTGCTTCAATATCATCCTCGGCCAGCTCTTGGGGAGAATCCTCTGGTATCTGATTATTGGCAATAAGTTCCGCAACTGCAGCCTGGTCTTTTTTATCCGCACCCGCTTCAGAAAATATGCATGAATATTCATGCAGCATTCTGCTGATGGTATTCATGGTAACTTTCAGCTCATCACTAAGTTCTTGGTTTTGCTTCTTAAGACGTTTTATCTCTGCACTATTATCCTCTCCCTCCCCATCCGTATCTGTATCATTCTCTTCAACAATGTTGGGAACGTCTAATGTCCGATAAGGCTCTACAGCCTCTTCAAAGACAATACTCAGGTTTTCAATGGCTACATTATCACGTGTAGTAAAAAGGTTAGCCAGGGTCTGATAAATACGTTTCTCTTCACGGACAATCTTCCTGGTGGTTTTTTCCAGCTTTTCATCACTATAACCATATTTTTTTCCAGCAGGTTACGCGTTTCCTGTTGCCGACGCTCTACATCCTGCCTCACCAAGGCAACCAGCCTCTCTATTGATGCCTTTTCCCGCCTACGCCTTATGACGAATCGAACAACGATCACTACATCCACAGCAAGCAGCAGCAGTACCAGCTCCCACAGCCCCATGAACAATACTGAGTTAACTTCAATCATTAACTGTCTACCTCATCATCTTCATCAAGCAGCTGAACCAAATCATCACCCTTACGTTTTTTATAGAACCAGTATCCTGTAGCCCCCAATATAATTATCACTAAATTGCCTCCAGCGAAAAGTAAGGCGCTCTTCATCCACCCACCCGATGTATCTTCACTCTCTTTTGGCTCTTCAGGTTTTTTTTGTGGTTTAGGTGGCACTGGCTTCTTCTCAGGAACAGGTAGCACAGGAGGTGGTGGCAACACTGCTTCAATTATCACTGGATCTAACTCCAGTTCTACCCAATTGCCTTTTTGACTGGTCGCCGTAATTCTTACGCGCAGCTGCTGTTGCTCAGTTAGGGTGGATCTGTCCACCCACCCCCGCCAACCACCTATCCCATCAGGCGTCAGAATAATACCTGCCCGTTGGCCATCACCTGCTTCACACCAAGCCGCAGGATTCAGGCTATCTCTTTTAATAAGCTTTTCATCTGGCTGTAGAACAATCTCAACACCTTTTTTTCCATTTTGATTTTTTTTATTCACATTCAGTTTTACAGGAAGCATCACCTCAAAGGCCTGGCGTCGCTCCCGTACAAATGTTTTTCCTTCAGCCACAATCAGCAGCTCACTCCTTCCTGGTTTTAATCCTTCACCCACAATCGCACTGAATGTGCCATCAAGTGCCTCCTTATCTCCAGATTTTCCGTCATCACGTATAGGTCGAGGCTCACTGTATATATCCCCAATCTTGTGTTCACTTTTAATCTCCACCACCTTTAGGAAGTCAGCACGTGTTATTTTTTTACCATGATCACTAAACTGAATAATAAAAGGCAGACGCTCACCAACTGATACCTGGCTGGCAAGATCCGTGGTATGCATCCTAAGATCTGTAACAACCATTACCCGATTATCAGGATCGACCTCCGCCTGAATGCGCCACTCTCCCCGTTCCGGCCTGGAGATCGTCAGCAGATCATAGCCTTCATCCTGATGCCATGAGATTGATTTAGGGGCATTATGGATATCAAACACCTTGCCACTCGGTGAGATAACCTTGGTAGGCTTGGAGCTACCTTTGCTTTTGAAGATTAATAGCGTGGCCTCCTTGATTCTGTCATCAATCCTGAACGCATTATCTTTGAGTGGAACCGTATCAGGCTTACTCACCTTTTCGAAAATCCGTAAAAAAACACGCTGCAGACGGTCAGCTGAGTCCACTTGCTCATACCAGCCATTCGTTGCGCTTGAAAGCTCTTTCATCAGATCATGGTCAGCTCGCTCCGAGAGCGCGATGGTATGTATGCGGGCACCCAGTTTTTTAAGCCTGGGCAGAATATTTGAGAGGATACGTTTACGTGAGGCGGTATTTTTTTCGGTATCTTTGGACAGATCCACCATACCATCTGTAAGCAGTATGACATCTCTACGAAAACGCGAAGGCTCGCCTACCCAATCTTTTGTAGCACGATTGAGCACTGCTTCAATATCAGTAAAGAGGCCACGGGAGTGAATCTGCTCTGCTTGGCCACGGGCATGATCCTTCCAAACCTCATTTACATACCCAAGCGTAACCGGCATATTCACATACTGGCCAAAGGTCCACACCCCAGCTCGACTACCACCAGGCATCAAGCCCACCAACAACCTCAACGCCGGACGCCGGAGATTCTGCGGATCATTTTTCTTCATGCTGCCGGATATATCAATCAAGACCCGAACATCAGACAGCTGAGGAGGAGGCCCTTTCTTTGCTAACAACTGTGCAGCAGGGAAAGACAATAGCAGGATGCTTATGCAGCCCAGAACCCATCTTTTATATTTTGAATAATCCATCCGCCACATCACCAACCGAATTAAAATCTCTTAAAGGTATAAAACGGGTAGCGTCTCCACGACAGCAAGACTTTAATTCAATGGCCTTTTCTTCCCTGGGGATAGCAAAACCCGCCCCCATGCATACCCTATTTTAGAGTCGCATATCGATTTGTTTTACCATCAGGGTGCTTTCTAAAGCGCTTATAACTCCATTGATACTGCGCTGGGCAGATGCGAATACAGTTCTCAACCCCCTGGTTCAGTGCTGTAGCAGCTACTACAGCATCTGTATCATCAATACCCTCAGGCGCCTTCACCCAATGGATACGGTGACCTTTTTTATGCGGCAGGCGCTCTGCAAAACAGAATATTACAGGGGCTCCAGTCTTAGCAGAAAGCCTGGAAACCAGCTCCATGGTTAACGCGGGCTGCCCAAAAAAGGGGGCAAATACAGCACCACGCGTGGATTTTGGTTGTTGATCAGGCAGAATGGCAACCATCCCACCTTGCCGCAACGTCTTATAGAGTGCTTTTACCCCCGAGGCATCAGTTGGAACCAACCTGGCTCCAGTTTGGCCTCTTCCCTGAACAATCAGTTCAGCCAGCGCCTCATACCGAGGCGGGCGATATAGGGTTGTAACAGGGGCAATGCGTGCCAAAAACAGCCCCACAATCTCCCAGCTACCCAGATGAGGGCCAGCAACAATGACACCTTTGCCTTGCTCAATAAGTGAGTTTAATGTTTTCTGATCATCCGGGTCATCAAGCTGTGAAAGCAGATCATCCGGGTTCCCACACCAGAAACCCGGCAGCTCTATCATGGTTGTCACACTTTCAATCAGGCTCTGCTTAAGGATCTTTTCCCGTTTCTGGCTTGATAGATCAGGAAAACAGAGGTCAATATTTACACGAGCACACCGTTTCTCTCGATTGGGGATCCAAATAAGCAAGCGCCCGATCAATCTCCCAAGCCACTGGAGAGCACGCCAATTAAGGCGAGATATCAGTTTGATTAATAACAAAAATGCACGCTGTTTCAAGATATTGACCATCATAAATATTAAGGGAAATTATAAATATCATTTTACTCCCTGGCAGAGAATACCCATAATGAGAAGTTCAGGCCAATCAGATGGCCTGTTTACAGTGCTCATCCCCACAATAAACAGCACCTATCAATATCTGGTTGTAAAAGCAATGGAAAGTTTAAACCCAAATATCCAATCGCCCAGCTTTAAATACCAACAGGTTATAGGGCAATGCAGAGATCTGGCCCTTATTGAACTCTCTGCCCTTCTTAGTGAAATGTACGACCATGCTGAACCGGCGCTGCTCGAATTGGCAGACAAGGCGGAGAGCAACGCCATTCGAAGCATCTTTATCGAAGCCTCCCAGAATATACGGGATATGCGCCCCATTGTTGAGCAGACATTTAAGAAAGAGATATCAAAGGGATATGCAAATTTCCTGCATAAGCGAACCTCAACACCAGAAGAGCGTGAAGCAGAAGCACCTCAGCATTCACAATGGTCACTTATTGATAAAACAGACTTTGAAGATGGCATC
>JAJRZI010000050.1 GCA_024275295.1 Gammaproteobacteria bacterium
GAAGTGGAGACGATTACGGGGTTTCGATTACCTGGCGAAGGTGATAACCGGAATCAAATTTAAAGATGGTGTTGAGGTAGCAGGAGCCGATCAGGTCGCCGCTTGATTCAACTGGCTAAACACCAGATTTGACTATAACTCATCCTGCGGTGTCCACATCCTTAGTTCCGCCACGGCGTTAAAAATGTCAGATAAATTTATCTTGTTAGCACCCGATTTTTGGTATGTAGTTGACGTTTGGTAAACTTTTGAAGTCAATGTCTTGTGTCCATACTGTAGCGTCAAATTGTTTTGCTGTTGTGTATATAATGCTGTCAGTCATTGGTAATTTATACTTCAAACTAACCTTGGCAGCAGCGGTTGATATTGATGGTGTGAGTGCTACAACTTGCCCCTTTTGAATTGCTGCAAGAGCTTGTAACAAATGATTTTCATCACTTTCTCGAAGTATTATTTTTGATATTTCGTAAATACATATTGTTGGCACTACAAGTTCTTTGACCTCTTTTATGGGAGCAGAGAATTTTTTGGCATTCTGACCGCCTTCAAAGTATTCAAGCCACCCTGAAGTATCTACAACATTCATAACCGATCATTTTCTCTAGTGAATGATGTATCAATGCCCTTAAGAAAGCCTTCAAGCTCACCTATATCTCTTTCTGGAATTAATTCAATTCTGTTTTCATATTGAATAACTTGCATTCGCTGACCAGGCAATAGGTGCAATGACTCTCTGATTTCTTTAGGGATAACAACTTGGTATTTAGGTGATACTTTAACACTTAACATTATTCAGCGCTCCTATCGATTTGCATATAGTATTACGATAGCCGTATCGATGCTTTTTATCAAGGAATTCACTGACCCCAGTTATTCAGACTTGACTCCTTTCCTCAGAGCTTTAAGGTCTCGAGCTGAAAAGAGTTGGCTGCGTCCGATTGTTTCTACAGAAGTGATTCTTCCCGATTGTACCTGGCGTCTAAATGTGGGCAAAGAGACCTCTAGGAGGCCGTCCGAGAACTCGGTTTTTTGTGAATCAAGATTTTTAACTCGTTGAATTATAAGGAGTTAATATTTGATAAATCGCAAATTCACCTATTCTCGGACAGGCTCCTAGGTATTGTGCGGATTCTTGCGCGGTAAAGTGATTGTGTTGTAGATGACCAAATAACTGGGGTCAGAGTAAAATTTAATATGATAGGTTCGGTGGATTTAACTTTACTCTGACCCCAGTTATTTAAAGAGGCTCTCAATATAACCATTTATAACTATATTACTATTCCCCAGAGCCACTATTATCACTAGCGTCCTAAAAGACAAAATTAAATAGTATTGATCAATACATTTTAAATGCGGGTCTCGGTCTGATCAGGAATTGATCGAGATCAACTTAAACCAAACTCAAAAGGTAAAACAATGAGTAAATCAATTTTTCAAAAATCAGCGCTGGCAGTAGGCCTGGCTACCGCAATAGCGGCACCTCAGGTGCTGCTGGCTGCGGATATCTCCGGTGCTACCGATGTGGCTGGCAACTTTATTGCCCCTATCTCACAGGCTGAAGTAAGCAAGGCAGCAGGCACAGCCCTGGCACCTTCCTTTGGTTACGGTAAGAAGGTCAGGATTGTTACTACGACTGGCGGCAAGCTTGGCACCAACGCTGCAGCTGGTGATATATATGCCTTCTATTTTGATGCCTCCGGAAACTTCCTGTTTACCGACATCGCCGGTAAGCAGGTCGATGCTATAGGTGCAGACAATGTAACCCTGACCCTGACGGGTAATACTGCAGCCAAACAGGTTGCTTTTGTGGTTGCCACCACTATTGCCACAGATAATGTTGGCGGCAGTGATGCGGGCTTTATTACTGCTATTAACTCCGGTACCGGTACGCTTGCGACACGAGTGGCCCTTACGGTAACTAAATGTGCCACAGCAGATTTGATCGCCGATGGCACTGGTGCCATCGCCGGTGGTGACACCGGGGCAGAGGCAAACGCTATTGCTGCTGAGATTACTGCAGCAGGTCGATTTAATATGACCGCTTTCACAGGTCCATCAATTACCAGCGCCAAGACCAGCACCGCTGCCAACACCAACTACCTGAAATTGGCCTTTGATCACCCGATGGCAGCTATTTCTGACAACGTGGATCTTACTGCTGATATCCAGGTGCTAAAGGGTGACGGCACGGATATCACGGGTAATGAATTAGTTGATGGCGCAGTTGGCCTCGCTGCTACTTCTGTGAAGGTGGATGCTGGCGGTGCATTTACGGGTGTGGCTACTTCTGTGAAGACTGCGAACAATTCAGCAGACTTGCGGGATCTGGCTGCCAACCCCGTGGTATTCCCACAGACAGTTGCCACTCAAGAGTTCGCTGCACCTCGGTTTGCTACCACAGGCACTGCCAAGGTAATGCTGACAGCGGGTACAGGTATCGTAGCGGGTGACCTTGCTGCGCTTCATGCTGCTACAGGTCAGAAGTTGACGGGTGGTGAAACCCTTATTCTTACCGTACGCATGGATGAAAAATTTGATGGCACGGGTGTAAATGCGGCCACCGATATTGCCGTTACCGGAAACGGTGCCATGGGCGTAGCTGTCAGCAGCAGCGGCGCCGGTGCCGACACCTTTACCGTGACCCTGACTGAAAGTGCAACCGAGACGCTGACACTGGATGCCAGTGGCAACCTGCTGATTGATAGTGCAGAGTTGAAGCTTGGTTTAACGTCAGTCATAGGAAGCAAGCTGACAACAGCTGAAAGCAAGACCCTTGATGCCGATGTGGCTGGCGTCAACATTAAAGTAGCTATTGTTCCTGCAGCCTCAACTGTAAGCACTGCTGATGCGGATGCCAACGGCACCCTGGACGGCGTAAAGATCAAAGCTGGCGCACCGCTTACTTCACCATTGGCAGCTAGCGGCGTTAAGCTGGTTGACCGCGACACCGTTGCAACCGTCGTTCCTTCTACCGTGACGGTTAATTCAAAGGATGCAACAGGCGCTACGCTGAGTGTTACCGAGACCACAGCAAAGGCGCTTGAAACCACATTGGCGGCTGGTGAAACTGTTGCAACCCATATGAATACGGCAAATACCAGCACTTCAGTCAATAAAATGCCTTATGACGTGACGGTGACATCCTCCGATATCACCTTTGCCAAGATATACGCTGCTGCAACCGGTAATCTGTTAAAGATCTCCGATATAGGTGCTGCGAGCGCAATTGCTGATGGTGCTGCACCAGTGGTACTTAAGGTTACTCGTCTAAAAGGCAGCACAGAAGGCTCTCTGAACCTGGTGCTTTCTGAAGCCGGTAAACCTGCGCTTACACCTAAAACAAAGGATGTAGCTGTAGACGGTGGTGCGCTGATACTGACAGTGGCGAATGCCAATGATGCGGGCAGTGCTGTATCCGATGTTGCTGGCGGTGGTACTGCAGGTAGTGGCGCATACACCACAACCACAGTAGCCAATGACACCTTGACCTTCTACAATGTTGACAATGCCGTACTTGATGCGATAACTGCGGCAGGTATCACTGCAGGTAATACCACGATCTCCGGTTTTGATGACAACCTGCTTGGCGCTCAAGAGATTGCTGCAGATGCGGCAACCAATGACACCAAGATTGCTCCAACAGTGAAGAAGGCTGTTGCGGTTGAAAGCTCAGACGGTTTTATCAAAACGGTACTGCTGAATATCTCAGAGACCGTAACCCTTAAGGGTGCACCAAAGGCTTCTGACTTTGTAGTCACACTTAATGGTATCGCTATTACCCCGTCAACAGCTGCTGCATCTGGCAATATTTTGACCATAACCCTGCCCGGCGTTGGCATCCGTCGTGACCTCGTTACGGCTAACGGTAGCGTTACTTACACCAACACTGAAGCGGCTACCAAGGGTTATGAGGATACTGACAAGAACATCCTGGCCAACTTTGGTGCTACAACGCTTGAGGTTCCAAGAAACAGCGAAGAGCTGCATATCCAGGAGATCAGTGCCAAGCTGACCAGCGATGGTACTGCTTTAGTGCCTGAGGGTACTCTGGTGCGTGCTCAGTTAGTTGAAGTGCATGATGATCCTTCAAATACCTACGGCAGCGGTACGGTTTCTGTGCCATGCAACTGTGATGGCAAGAACATAAATATTGCCCTGCAGGATGCTACAGGCTGGACCTGGACTGACGTTGTCAAAGATAAGTATGGCGAGAAGAGCATCGATGCATACGTAGAGGCAGACAGTGACACCGGCGCTGATAATGGCGCAACTGCCAAGTATGCAAAACTGCTTAATGTCCTGCCTAACAATGCTGGTAATGATAGCAGGACCTACTACAAGGTTAAGGTTGATCGCAAGACGGGTGCTATTTCTGGGCAGGTGAAAGGCAAGGTCAACTACAAGCATACAGCCACGGGTACCATCACAGTGCTGGATGATACTTGGCAGACCGTTGGTAGTGATGGCAATATCCGTATGAGCGTGGGTGTAACGGACAAGGAGAAAGGGAAGCTTAACAGCAAAACCCGTCCTGCCTTCGTACTGGTCTCTGTTAAGCGGCCTACGGATGTAAAAGCCATATTGGTGACCTCACCAGTACCTAACTTCAGCAACCATATGCCATTTGTTTCAGAGCTGGATAGCGCTGGCAAAATTACAGGTGCATTGGGTACCGTAGACCTCTCCAAGATCGAAGAGGTTAAGATTGCGAATACCAATGTATGGCAACTGCTGGCAATGAGCGGGGACTTCTCATTCAAAGCCAAGGATAAGAAGATTCCTCTGGAACGCTTCTTCATGACCATTGACGCCAATGGAGGCTCAGCGGGTAACTCTCGTTGGTTGTTTGATGGTAACGAGGATATGGCTTTCCGTCTGCGGGATAACAAGGTGGATACGGATGTTGAGATCAACAATGGTGCAAGCAGTGTCACCAGCGGCAAGATCCCTACCTTTAATGGTGGTGATGGCCTGGCCTTTGATGAAGGTGGTGCTGCTGCCATGCACAGCATCTGGGTGCCAATAACAGGTAACACTGTTATGCGTACTGTCAAGAAGGGTTGGACCCTGATGACCAGTGTTGCAGCCATCCCTGAAGCCAGCTTTGCTGGAAGCAACATTGATGCTGTGATCTGCACCGGTGGTGGTGAAGATTCAACATCATGGTTTAAGGGCGCTAGCAATCAGACCCTTAACAGCATGCAGAAAGGCAAAGCATGCTTTGTTTACTTCAGTGCTGACGCCAAGGACTTCAAATTCGGTAAGTAATTATCGTATTTGATTTACTAGAGTAGTAGTGAGAAGGGGTGCTTCGGCACCCCTTTTTTTTAGAAGGCAGGATCAACTAACAAAAGCGTTGCCAAGGTATATTCTGTGCTCACGGCTGGTAATATACCGGTATGGAGTTGAATAGCCTCTCTCTCTTTCTGCTGCTTGGTATTATTTCCCTGGGTTTGGTGATTGCTGCTCATATGTTGCGGGCACGCATAACCCTCGCGCCGGTCTATGTTCTGGGTGCTATTTTTACCTTCCTTTTATGGGAGATCCAGCAGTTTGGCTGGTGGATTGAGTGGAATGGGCACACCATTGATGCAGCCCTGGTGGGTATGACCCCTTCGGTGTTGCTTGGTTTGGTACTGTTGTTTGCTATGGATGGCTTGCTGGCTGCCCGCGCCTATCTGCTGACGGTGCTTGGTAGTGGTGGCCTTGTCTGGCTCTATTCCTCTTTTCGTTCCACCCTGGCTCAGGATATTCCGCTTAACGCACTGCTTGAGATATCAACGGTTGCACAGGGTGCTACTTTTCTGGCTCTTCTGCGTGCTATGGCTGCTGTGCTCCTTTGGTATGCCGTTGCTCAACGCTATTCACGCATGCTTGCATTAGCCGGGGCAGTCCCTGTGGGCATGATGGTTATACTGGCTGTTAGTGCTGCGCTGGAGTATGGCTTTGTAACGGGTATGGTCAAGTTCCATCTTGAGATGGAGGAGTATTTTAGCTGGAGTCTAATTTCTGCATTGATGATGATAGCCTATGCTGCCTTTGCAAAAAAACTGGCTTGGTTTATGCCAACCCGATCGGTGAAGGATGTTTTTAGCTTTTGGCGCAAGATCGAGAGCAACCTGACTGAGGCTCATCAGGATGTATTGGCGGCAAAAGGAATTATTTCGGAATTGCAGCAGCTTAATAATGAGCTGGAAGAGTCCCGGCGAATCAATGAATATCAGCTACAGCATAGTCCTCTAGCCATATTGCATACAGATTCGCGTGGTGTGATCAGCTTTGCCAATCCGGCAGCAACATGCATGCTTGGTGCTTTAAAATCAGGTGCCAGCTCTGTTCTTGATTATTTGAAGCCAAAGGGAAGGACGCTGGCAGAGCAGATTCTGCCGCCACGTTCACAAACAGGAGTGCGGATGCAATTGATTGGTGGAGATGATGAGGAGCGTTGGGTCAGGGTGGATACGATGCCTTTATTCAGTGCTCATGGCGAGGTGGCTGGTCTCTATCTACAGCTTGAGGAGGTTACTGAGTATGTGCTTGGTTCGCGGCGTCAGAGAATTGAGCAGAAGCTGAATGGGATTCAGCAGAGCAGCCGCATGATTGCACATGATTTTTCTAACTTAATGCTGGCACAGGAGGGGCTGTTAGGCCAGTTGCGGCTTGCATACAAAAAAGGGGATGATGTTGGTTTTGATGAGGTGACAGAAGCCGCTTTTAATTCTGTTTCACGTTGTTGAGAGATGTTGAAAACATTTGGTGATAGTAATTCATTGGCTCAGCCCGCCCTGGAGTTGCTGAATTTGAGCGATGTTCTGCGAGAGGCTATAACAATACAGTCTGCTCAAGCTGAGGCTCAGAAAATAAGGCTGAATCTTGATACTGAGGATGAATTATGGGTGCAGGCTGATGCCGGGCAGATTGCCAGGATTGTTACCAATATTCTTGCTAATGCACTGCGCGCCTCTCCTGAGGGTAGTGAGATTGCTATACGTGGTTGCAGGCAGGGAGAGAGGATGGTTCAGGTTCTTATCAGTGATCAGGGGTCTGGCATGACCCAAGAGCAGATTGCCAGTGCCTTTGAGCCTGGATTCTCAACAAAGGGGGCTGGTCAGGGTGGGTTGGGGTTGGCTATTGTCTATCTCATAATGGAGGCGCATGGGGGCAAGGTATTGCTCTTATCAAATGCTGATGGAGGTATTACGGTACAAATTTCATTGCCGATGATTAATCCCAATCAGGCATTTATTTCTCAAGAAACACGCCTGTTGCTTGCGTTGCAGTCGGTGGAGGGACTTGAGGATTTAGCTGATCGTTGTCTGGATTATTTTGATCAGGTACTTGAAACGGGGGATTATCAGGAGCTTCAGGCCTTGCTGGAAGAGGAAGAGCACTGGGATGTGCTGGTGTCTGATTTTGATTTAACTGCTGAGCAATCCAAGTGTGCAGAGACCTTGATTCGCGCCAGTGGCTCAGAGCTTGAATTGGTGAAAGGCAAACCAGAATGGCGAGAGGTGATGTTGCGGGTATTTTCTTAGCAACAGGGATCACTTATACCCTGTGTGTATGGCGGTGGTGCGTATAATTACATCATATCTGACATGCTGAACACAGCCAGCAGCATGGAGATTACCACAAATCCAACCAGCCCGCCCATGGTGAGGATGATGAGTGGTTCCAGCATGGAGACCAGGGATTTAAGTTGCTGCTTAAGGCTGCGTTCTAATATGTGCCCTGCCTTGGCTGTTGCTTCTCCAAGGTTGCCGCTTTCATCGCCAATCTTTATCAGGCGACTGGCAATAGAGGGAAAGTGAGGAAGATGTTCGATGGCACCTGACATGGCGCGCCCTTGTCGAATATCCTGAGTGGCATCGCGCAGACCGCAGGCTATGGCTCTGTTGCTGATGGCTTTGTGGGTAATTTCCAGTGCTTTGACCAAGGGTAGTCCGCTAATAAGCAGTATGCCAAGTATGCTGGTGAGTTTTGCAGCTTCACTGATAACCAGTAAGCGCCCGGCAAAGGGCATCCGTAGCAGTAGAAGATCCATGTTGTAGCGGATTGCATAGCTTGCCCGTTGCAGTGCTGCAACAGCGAGAACGATGCCTATTAATATGAGGGGCAGAACCCAGCCGTTCAGAACCAGCCAATCGCTGAACATAAAGACGATGCGTGTCCCAAGCGGGAGACTGCCCATGTCATCTTCAAAAATCTCTTTAAAAACAGGGATGACATAGATGCCTAAACCAATAATTGAGAGCAGACTGACGACCATCAGTATGGCGGGGTAGGCCAGGCTGGCGGCTACCTCTTGTTGCAGGGCGGCACGATCTTCGAAATGGGTGTTCAATTTGGTGAGGAAGTACGGCAGCTTCCCGCTGATTTCTCCGGCATTTATCAGAGGGACTACCAAGGGGTCTGTTTGGCCGATGATGGTGAAGGCATGTGATAGTGAATGTCCACCTTTGAGCGCATTGCGGAGCCTGGAAGCCAGCTGTGCTACCTGTTCATTTTCATTGTCTTCTGCCACGATCTGGAGTGAGCGTTCTAGCATGATGCCGCTTTCTAATAGATCAGACAGCTCAGAGATTAGTGATTTAAGGGCTTTTTGTGGGATCTTTTTGAGTTGAATCTCTTTGGCGTTATGCAGCAGTAGCTGGCGCTTTTTAAGCGTCCTTATCAGTGTCTCTTTATCTTGTGCGAATTTGCGGCTGCTAACCTCTTTGCCATCGCGAGTGAGTGCTGTGTATGAGAATTCAGGCATTTTTTTGTGGCTAGCAATGAGCAGGGTTGCTTATCCAGCTGCTGTCATGATTTCATCAAAGGTGGTTTGACCCTTTAATACGGCTTCAATGCCATCATCCAATAGTGTTTTTGGGTTTGATTGGTGTGCTGCTTTTTCCAGGTTTTCAAAGCTGGGGTCTTGCACAATGGCCGTTCGAACTACAGGTGTGATCTGTTTGAATTCAGCAATTGGCCGTCGACCATGAAAGCCAGTTTGAGTGCATTTGTGGCAGCCATTGGCCTGGTAGATGATTTGTGTGGGGGAGAGTTTAAAGCGTTCGGCAAAATGACCAGGGATGGTGGCTTCTGTTTTGCAGTGAGAGCAGAGTTGCCTGACCAAGCGCTGGGCGCTGACGGCCAGTAGGCTGGATGCCAGTAGGTAATCTGGTATCCCCATCTCCAGGAAGCGGGTTACAGCGCCAATGGCTTGGTTGGTGTGCAGGGTTGAAAGTACCAGGTGGCCGGTTAGAGCTGCCTGGATGGCAATTTCTGCGGTCTCCTGGTCACGAATTTCACCGATGAAGATGATATCAGGGTCATGGCGCAGAATGGATCTTAGCGCTGTAGAAAAGCTCATGCCGATGGCTTCATTGACCGGGATCTGCGTGATGCCAGCGATTTCATACTCCACTGGATCTTCTACGGTGATGATTTTGCGTTCACCATCAATCATCTCTTGCAGGGCAGAGTAGAGTGTGGTGGTTTTGCCTGAGCCAGTTGGGCCTGTGACCAGCATGATGCCATTCGGTTTTTTCAGGTTGCTGCGAAACTCGGTCAGGATAGCGGGTGATAGGCCACACTCATCCAGTGATAGAACCTGGTGTCGTTTATCCAGGATTCGCAGAACAATGTCTTCACCGTATGGGGTTGGCATGGTGCTGACGCGGATGTCGATTTCACGCCCGCCACTGCGGTGCCTGAAACGTCCATCCTGTGGCAGCCGACGCTCTGCAATGTCCATGTCAGACATGATCTTGATGCGTGAAACGACAGCGGGATACTCTTCTGCTGAGGGTGCAGATCTGGGCAGTAAAGCACCATCAACCCGAAACCTTAACTCTATGCGGTGACGGAAGGGTTCAAAGTGGATGTCTGAAGCCTGGATATGAACGGCATTGTTGATGATGTCGTTGACCTGCCGAATGATGGGTGCCTCCAGTGCCAGATCTTTCAGGTGCTCGGTATCCAGCCGCTCGTTAGTCTCTTCTAAATGCTCGCTATCATCCAGACAATCTGCAATCTGAGGATGTTTTTGTAAACTTAATGCTAAATCAGCGTGCGGGGTAATCGCTATTTTTGTATCACTGGCCATGCGTTTTAGCATGTCGATCAACCCATCATCCAGCGGATCATCAATGACCAGCAGGCTCTGGTTGTTTAGTCTGACAGGCAGAATATTGTTTGTGGCTAGAAACTCACCTTCAAAGCGTTCGTCACTGACCAGGTCGCCATCCACATCCCATAGCATAAGGCCTGTAACTTGCTGATAGGTCTGAAATAGTTGCTGTTCTGAGAGGACTCCCATTGAAATGAGGGCGCTACCAATATCGGCAGAATTCAGCTCTTGAGCCTGGTGCAGAATATCGTGACTTACAAGCCCCATATCAAGCAGAGTATCATTCAGCAGATGAGAGTGAATCAATGACTGTGTTGTGGCCACGGTATTATCCAAGGTGGCTGCTTTATTGCCAATTACCAATTACGGCATTTTCTCCTTCACCACCGGGCTGTTTATCAGCGCCATGTGAGAAGAGGTCAAAGTCCATGCCTCCTTGAGTTGGAGGGATGGGGTATTGAAATTCACTACCCCAGGCATCCTTTGGCAGCTTCTTTTTCCGTAGATAGGGGCCGTCCCAATTATCTGATGCGTTTGCAGGTTTAGTGATCAGAGCCTCTAGTCCTTCCTCTTGCTTAGGGTAATGCCCCATATCCAGGCGGTAGTTATCCAGTGCAGTGGATAGCAGTTCGACCTGGGCAAGCGTTGTGCCTTGTTGTGATTTGCTGAGTGATTTCATTATCCTGGGGCCAACCAGGGCTGCGAGTAAGGCAATGATCGTGATAACAATCAATAGCTCCATAAGAGTGAAGCCAGATTGTTTTTTTTGAGGCGATTTATTTAACAGGGTCATTTTGAGTGTGTCGCATATTTTATAGTGCTTGAGAAAGGTGACAGCACCACATTTAGCTTTGATTGTGAGCTGGAGACACTGAATTCAGTTGCAGTCATGGTGCCGTCAGGGTAGAACTTTGTCAATCTTGACGGGTCAAGATAGGCATTTGGCTCTGGATATTGCACCTGAATTACCTGTTCTTCAGAGAGCAGTAGCTTTTGCCCATCCGATGTGCTGAATCCTTCAGCAGTTAGCCATACATCTATGCTGTATCCGGAGTTAATCGCTGAGGTGCGAGTGAGTTCAAGAAAATGTATAATCTCCGGCTTGTGTGTGGGTGGTCGAGTCACCCGGGTGGCCACAAGAGCAGTCAGCAGACCAACGATTAACAGCACCACCAGCATTTCCAGCAGAGAAAAACCAACAGACCGATTCAGTCTGGCTTTTAATAGCATGGCTGACGGATAAGGAAGAGATGATGATTGATATGGCAAAATTTCTATTACTCTTGACTGTAGTAATGCTGCTCACAGCATGTGGGCCACCTGGTAATGATACCACTGGGCAAAAAAGCATGGATGGCTCACAATCTGCTGATAAAAGCCAACAGAGCACAGCGAGCACTACCACTTTGGCCGCTGACTCCGCTATGGCTACAACAGTACCCAAGCCTATGGTTTCCACAGAACCCGGTATTATCGCAGGCAAGCAGCAGATTGCAGCACTATTTTCCAATTCGGGTCTGGATCTCTCCAAAGTGTCTGTAGCGCGTATGCAGTTGGGTGGAAGGCCTTTTGAGGTGGCCAGCCTGCAGCCTTACGCCAGACCAAAAAAATGGAAAACTGAAAAAACATCAGTCACCGCATTCTATTTCAATAAAACCAAGGATGCATTAAATCTCATAACTGTTGACCTTCAGGCAGATAAAACCACAACCGTCACGTTAGGATCTGATTGGCTGAAGGGCGGGGGTGAGATCACCTTTCCTATTGCCGATGATACGGGTACCGTAAAACCCACTTCACTCAAAAGCAGGGCACTGCTGACGCGATGATATACCTGTTGTCATGCAAGGTGGGTACGATTTTTGTGCTCATGCAGCGCCTGAATAACCATCCGCGTGGGCAGAAAACCATGCCCACCCTGCAAAGCTGTTCTAATTTCTGGATGTTGGCAATATTGTGAATGTAAACACAAAAAAGCTGATTCAGTTGGGTCTGATTGCGGTATTGGGTGTGGCAGTCTATCTGGACTATTTTCCAGATGAAGATGAAGTCGGTGAAATAGCGTTCGGAGCCACTGAAACAGATCAGTTGCAAGTACGTCGTCAGCAGAAAATAGAGATCTGGTCACAGGCTATTAAATCAAAAAAGCAGGTGAACAGTGCTTACCAAAGTATTGCATTGGACTATGCGGAGCAGATGGCTCCACTGGCGACCTTTATATTGGATGATAGTAAGCCAAAGACGGTGGCTGAATCTGTCGTGCGCTCACTGGCAGTGAATGTGGGTGCGGGTGAGCTACGCAGCCTGATGGTAGGAGAGCCGATTGACCAGGGGGATGGGGTCTATAATTTATCAGCCTCTATTGATCTGGAATTTTCATCGCACCAGAGTGCGCTACGGGCGCTCAATCTCCTGGGTGATCCACGAAATGGAACAGCCTGGAAATCCTATGAGATGGTCATTGATGAAAACGCCATGAAGATTTCGCTGCTGGGTGAGTTGCAGCTTATTGCAGTTCAGGCGGCAGAGTGACGATTGTTGGCCTGAACCGCGCCCTGATGGGGCTGTTTTTATTGGCTGTCAGTGCTGCTGTGGTGATGATTTTTTGGTGGGAGCCGGTACCTGCTGAATCAGCGAATCAGCAGCTGCCATTGCGAATTTCATATAACAAGATTGCCCCGGCAGAGTGGCATGACCTGCAGATCTCAACAGAGAACCCCTTTAGCCGTGATGGTAAGCCGTGGAAATTTGAGTATGCAGCTGCAACACAAAAAACAACCAAGAAGGGTAGTATGAAAGCCGCACCTGAGCAGCTGAAAGATATCAGCCTGGAGGGTGTTAATGGCTTTGTAAAGTTGCCCGGATTATCTGCTTTAATGACCAAGGATGGCGTGGTTAGAGAAGGGAGCCTGTTTCAGGGTGCCACCGTTAAATCCCTGCAACTGGGAGAGGTTGTGTTTATACGCGGGGAACATGATGAGGCAACTAAGAAATTGACAACAGGCCGCACACCTTTGGATAAGATACATATACAGGGTTTTCCCCGTTACCCACATTGAAACCAGATTAATTTTAAGCATAAATGAAACAATCTCATTCTTATAACGCGATCGTTATTCTCGCAGTGGCCATGCTACTGGGCAGCTGCTCGTCTACAGGCTGGAAGGATAAGCTGAAAGAGGCGGTTATGCTGCCTGACGAGAAACCCAGTAGCGCAGAAATACTTGCCACCAGTGAAGATGTGACAGCAACCCGCGGTACTTTGGATGGGCTGACCAGGCACAACGAACAGCTTAGAAGCCAGCAACGCCCTGAGGATCCTATCATGGGCAGACCGCAGCAGGCGGGTGGCTTTGTAAGTGAAACCAAATTTCCCCGGTTGGCCGTCAATAAAGGCAAAAATCAAAAGGGCGGCAAAGGTAAAAAACTGCCTGTAACACTCGATTTTAATGATGTAGCGCTGAGCGAAATTCTGCAGCTGATGTTTAAGGAATATCTGCAGAAACCCTACACCATCCTGCCAGAGTTCAAAGATAAACAGGTCAATTTTTATTATCACGCCAAGAGTTCTCAGGCTGAGCTGTTGCAGGTATTGGATGCACTGCTCGATTTTCATGGGGTAAAACTGATCTACAGCAATGGCATCTATGGCGTAACCAATAAGGACTCCACGTTGGCAGGGCAACCCTCAGCAGGTGGAATGGGCGAATCAATTGGCATCTTCAAGCCTGAATATATCTCTGGCATGGATTTCCTGGGGGTGGCCAGACAATTTATGCAGGTACCCAAAGGTGCGGTTGTGCTTAATGGCTCTGATGCAATCTTTGTGCGAGCCTCAAAGGCTGAGTTACAGGCTATTCGATTGTTGGCCAAGGAGCTTGATACCCCCTATTTCGATGATAAATATCTTCTCATCTACCGCCCAAGGCATTTAACAGTATCCAGCCTGAAAGTGCTAGTAGAGCAGTATGAATCCATGTTGGGTTCTACCGCCAAGTCACCCAATAAGATGTTTGAGGTGAATGTTGTTAAAGAGATGGGCCTCCTGGTCATGGTTGTCGCATCGGATGCTGCGCGGGAGAAGCTTAAAGAGTATCTGAAAGAGATTGATAATCCTGAGCACAACCAGCGTCAGGTTTTTCGCTATACCTTCACCAACCAGAAAGTGACAGACATTCAGGGCACGGTAAAGAGCTTGGTTGATCAGGTGCTCAAGCGTGAGCCTGAGATTGGAATCATAGCTGATAGGGGCTCTAACTCGCTCTTCATTACCGCCACACCGGATGATTTTAGTGAGATTAGCCGCCTGCTGGCAAAATTGGATCAGCGTCCTGCTGCTGTGCATGTAGATGTGACCATCGTTGAGGTGAATCTGACGGATAAAATGAGATATGGCGTACAGTGGTACCTGGACTCATTGCTGGAAAACACGTTGACAGATGCCACTATGACGCTCACCAAAACAGCGCTGGCGGGCCGCGGCTTGAGCCTTGGCTCTGTATCAAAAAGCAGTAATAGGTTTCTTGCCTTTGACCTGCTGAAAAATGAGACCGAATTTACCATCATCGCCAACCCGCAAATTATTGTAAAAAACAACAGCACCGCAAAAATGGTGATCGGTGAAGAGATCTCCATTATAAAAACAACACTGACAACGGATACAAGCGGCCAATCAGCACAGAATGAGTTCGAGCGCCGTGATGTGGCTATTACCCTGGAGGTAAAGCCAACAATCGGGGTAGAAAATCAGATTCAACTGGAAATTGATTTACAGGATGAGAGGGATGCGGGTGTAGATGGCAACGGCCAACCGAAATTCACCAAACGCAGTATCAAAACAGACCTGATAGTAGATGATGGTGAAACCATTCTTATCGGCGGCATCATACGAACCACCTCAACACGTGCAAATGAGAAGTTACCCTTTTTCGGTGATTTACGTTTTGTCGGAAAGCTCTTTGGAAATAGTGATGATGAAACTAAACGTACGGAGCTGATTATGCTAGTAACACCCCATCTGCTGCTGGATAAAGAGGGTAATGCCAAAGCCGCTTTGGCTCTGATGGCGGCAAAACGGGCCTATGATAAACATCTTTATGAGCCTGTTTCCAAGGCAGATGTGGCTACTAAAAGCGACGCAGGTTCTATAACGCCCATCCCCAATTTACGGAGTTCATTTGTACCAATAGATCCTGCAATGCCTTCCCAGAATCCTTAAGCTGCATCTGATCGCTACCTTTACTGTGATGCAAAAAAATCCACTATCACGTCTGTTTGTCCCGCAGCATCTGGTCTATCTGGATGCTGATCTGGGCCAGCACTGGTATAAAATTGCTCGCCAGCTGGATGGGCGGGTGCGGCTTAAAGCAATTTCCAGGACAAAAGCCAAACAGCCTATCCTGGTGTTGGATCCTGGCATGCCATTCCGTCGTCGTTATCAGTTGGCATTGGACAGACGTTTTCATCGCAATGCATTGATGGCCGCTGCCGATGGCATGTTTCCATTTCCAGTAGTTGATGGTTATTTTGCGATTGGAGAAGAGGCAGGCAGCGGTTACCTGTATGGTATTCCCCGTCAGCAGTTGGATGATATCCTGTCAGCGGGCGTGCATAATCCACAGGCCATTCTGGTCTCTCCAGCGCATTCAGATTCACTGCATGCTGCTCTGAATGGATGGCTTCAGCGAGGCAGCATTGCTGACCTGCTCAATGGCCCCAAGCCCATAAACCCGGCACTGCGCAGTACCCTGATGCTATTGACCTTTACCACACTGCTGTTGGGTGGGATCTGGTACAACTGGGATCAGCAGCAGGCAGAACAGGCAGAGCTTTTCCAGGCACGCTACAGCAAACTTCGGGCTGAGGGTGAGCCTTTGCTGACTAGATACCAAGCTATCAAGCGCATGAAATCCGCCATCTCAGGGTTGGAGGAGCTGGCGGCAATGCCTGCATCAACAGCCCAGGCGCGCCTGGATATGCTGCTGCGTGCATTGCCTGAGAAGACAGCCATTGACCGGATAAGCTATCAGGATGGCCGTCTGAAAATCAGTGGCTGGGGAGCTGACCCCAATAGTTGGCTGGATTTGGAGACAGGCTCTTTTCGATTGGTTGAATATAATGTGCTACTCAATGACACAGGGCGCTTTCAGGTAGAGAGTGTAGAGGTAGAAACTATAGTGCCAGAAAGCCAGTAGCAGATAGAATGTGATATATCCTATAGTTTTAAATTCTTGGATAGGCTTCCAGTATCAACTCAAAAAACTTAATGGCATATATTAAATGATAGTCCTTGGCATATCCGGCGCGGTCAGTCACGACCCCTCTGCGGCACTTTTTATTGACGGCAAACTGATTGCAGCGGCGGAAGAGGAGCGCTTCATCCGTGACAAACATGCCAAGGGGCGCTTTCCCTATGAGGCGACCCGCTTCTGCCTGGAGTTTGCCGGTATCCGCCCGCAAGATGTCGATGTGGTGGCCTTTCCC
>JAJRZI010000051.1 GCA_024275295.1 Gammaproteobacteria bacterium
GTGAAGAGGTGGAGATCCAGTTCATCGATGGCGATACCCACCATCCCCGCCTCTTTAGCGTCGCCTGTATTGATCAGAACACAGTCTCCCTCTGGTTCGATGAGCTTGAAGAGCTGGCAACAAGTGATGCCACCCGGATCTGCTTCCTGCTTGATCTGGGCTTGAGTCTGGGTAATGCACTAAACCGTTACGATGAGGTTTGTCTCCACTACGGCACAGCAAGAGACTATGCTCAAGCACTTATTGAAGAGACCACAACAATACCGGAAAACCTCCGCTACTATATCGACTATAAAGCTATCGCACGGGACATGCGCATCAACGGTGAAATTGTAAAGATTGAACATGATCTAATCATCACCAACGCTCATGAGTTTTAACCTGGAAAAATCAGTGGAGCCTACCACTCTGCGCTACCGATGACTACTCTCATCCCTTACAGGTATTTCTTAAACGTGCTTACCGTAACTGCCACCGTTAGATAGCGAAGGGCAATACAACAAAGTTAGACTCATCCCGGAAAAAGTGTTCGTGCTATTTCACGTGTGCCCTCAAGCTTAGCTGCTATCTTTGCAAATACAGCATCTCTATCAGCAGGATCAATATTCAGCTGTTTAGGACACAGGTTTTCAGGGTGTTGTTCTACACCCTTGTACACTGCTGACACCATCACCGCAGCATACCTCACAAGGGCCGCACACTGCCAATTTGTCCCATTATAGCCATGGTTGAGATGCTCCCTCATAGCCACCACTAGAATATCGGGGAGCCCCCACACATCACCCAGGTAGCCCCCAACCTCACAGTAACCAGCACCTACAATTTGCTGTAGAGCCTGGTTGATCGAGATTGATTCATGCGCTGCCAAATTGAGCGCACAGGCTGCCTCTTTTTGTCTATTGTCAGCCAGCCACAATAAGCCAAGATTATGCAGCAAACCAGCCGTGCGCATAACTTGTATGTCGAGATCCACTACACCCCGGGCGGAGGAAGCCAGCCATGCAGATCAATCTGCAACCAGCAAGGCCGTACACCAGTAACGCTCGGCATCGAAGGCGGGGCAACGTGCCGGATTGAAAGGTGAAGAGATGGCGAGTGCTATGCTTACACTTCGAACAATATTCAAACCCAACCTTGCACATGCCATGTCCAGACTTGTGACCGGAACAGGTGGTGCTGCCCATGCTGAATTAGCCAGACACAGCAGACGGGCTGCAATACTCGGAAAACGTCCAATAACAGCTTTTAGTTTATTGTTATCGATATTTTCATCCATTAGCGTCTGGAGGAGATAAGGAACTCCGGAAGGCAAAACTGGAAGCTGATCATGTTGTAAGATCTGCTTTTTAAGGCAAACACTGCTGGTATTCATGCAACTTTTCCACGTACACCACTTTTCGGCATAAAATTCTTTGCCGCTAATTCAGGGATTTGATCAGCAGTGACTGGCTTACTGAAATAATAACCCTGCACCAGATCACAGTCTATTCCATGCAGGTACTTAAGCTGCTCCTGCGTCTCTACACCTTCAGCAACTACCAAAACCCCTAAGGCATGACCCATCCCGATAATGGTTGCAATGATTACAGAATCATCTGGATTTTCCAGCAGCCCATGGAGGAAGGTTCTATCTACTTTCAGGCAGTCAATAGGCAATTGTTTTAATGACCCCAGGCAGGAGTATCCCGTACCAAAATCATCGATGGCAATACTTATCCCCAACTCTTTCAGGCGCCGGAAAGTTGCTATGCTTTGATCGGTGACCTGCATCACACCTTCAGTGATTTCCAGTTCCAGGGCTTCAGGCTCAAGCCCTGCCACCTCCAATACCTCCTGAACAGTATCCACAAACTGCTCATCCTGAAACTGTGTTCCTGAAATATTCACTGCCATGCGCAGGTCAGGAACACCAAGCCGGCGCCATGCAAGGAGTTGCTTGCAAGCCGTATGTAAAACCCATTCTCCAATCTTAGAGATCAGTCCGATCCGCTCAGCTATTTCAATGAATTGATCCGGTTGGACAAGCCCCCGTTCAGGATGATGCCAGCGAATAAGCGCCTCAACAGCAACTATCCTCCCACTGTCCAGGGCGATCTGGGGCTGATAGTGGAGTTCAAATTGATATGAGCCAATAGCTTGGCGAAGGTCATGTTCCAAAGATAGGCGCTCTTCCGCCTTGGTTGTGAGTTCCGGTGTATAAAATGCGTACCGGTGTTTTCCAGCATGTTTAGCAGCATACATGGCGCTATCGGCAGCTTGTAACAGTTGCTCCCGACCCCGGCAATCTTCAGGAAAGAGCGTAATACCAATACTGGCCCGTGGCCGCAGCTCACGTCCCGCAATGATTATGGGTTGGGTGATAGCCTCCAGGCATTTATCAGCCATCTGAGCAGCAGGGTAACCATCAGTAATATTTTCGATAAGAATACAGAACTCATCACCACCCTGGCGTGCGATAAAGTCAGTTTCACGCAATACACTTTGCAAGCGTTTTCCAATAGCCTGTAATAACTCATCACCAGCTCTATGGCCCAGGCTATCATTGATATCCTTGAAGCCATCAAGATCCAGAAACAGGAGAGCGAATTTCTGCTCGCTACGCTGTGCGATTTTTATCGCAAGATCAAGCCGCTGATGACAATCAACACGATTGGAAAGGCCTGTGATCTCATCATAGTAGGCAAGCCTGCGGATATGCTCCTCTGTGGCGATACGCTGATCCAGCATATCATCAAGGGTTTTGCCTAGGGCGGCTAGTTCATTGTTACCAGTCATCTTGGTGCGGGCCTTGAAGTTGCCCTCACTCACCTCAATCACTGTGCCTTGCAAGCGCTTCAGGGAGTGCATGATTCCACGGGTGATTACAATGCCAAGACTCAACACTACCAGCAACATAACCCCGATGATACTGAGCAGGTTAATCAGGAATGATCCAATCTGCTCAGACAGGTTCTCAGAGTGCTTGGCAGAGAGGGCACGGTAATGTTTCTCCAGAATATCGAAGGCAGCGATGGCCGGGTTGTCATCTATCTTTACCATCCGGTCAATTTCCACCGGAGTATTACCCTTTTCCACCATGGGGCGGATAAAATCTGCGTTCTGGCGATACTTGTTAGCGGTAGCCTCAATGGTCTTCAGCGCATCACTCTCCTCTTTCGTAATCCCCTTCAGCGTGCGGTACTCATTAAACAGGCTAGTCAATTGTTTGAAATCCAGATCAATCCACTCAAAATATTTAGGTGTTCCGCGAAGTACATAGTTCTTGAAATTATGGATACCCCCTCCATACCCAAAGCTTGATTTAATTTCCATCAGCAGGCGCTGGCGCTCTGCAACTTGGGCCAAGTAGTCATCAAACTCACCACTAAGGGGACGCACTGTGCCGTAAGTCACGGCCACCACAATGGCCCCCATGAGCACCATGGATGCCAATAGAGCCATGAGCTTGTAGGTTATTTTGAGATTGTGAAGCAAGTCCATGATCTGTTTCCTCTAAAATATTGCTTCGATCAGCTGCTGATTTACACTAACATCATGACCTTTAAACTATCATCACTACTTACAATTGTCGGATATAGAATCAGTATAAATTTTCTCTTTCAGTATATTTGATAACCAAATACGGCATCCCATTGGGGTTTTCAATTTACAGTATTCCATTCCTACTCCCCAGCCGGTTTTTTTAAAGGGATAATCTTCCCATCCTTCCTTTCTTGAACCGATACATCAAATTAACAATCACTATCATCCATACTCTCAATTAGCGGATAAAAATCAGTATGAATTTTATTCTTCAGCATATTAGATAATCGAATACAAGATCCCATAGGATTTTTTGATTTACGACGTTCCATATCAATGCGAAACTGGAGACCTTCCAACACACGCTGCTGATCGAGATGAAATCCTTTTATTATCTCCTCTATTATCTCCTTCCTAAGCGCCTCAAAGGCAGTTGGATCCTGTTGTGCCAATCGAACCCATTCATCAAAATCAAAGTCCATAACTTACTCCTTGATCACCATTATCTGAATCAGTATTTTCTGCTTTATATCTAGAACTGCCTAACCAGACCTTGCAGTTGTGCGGCTATTACTACCCTCAATACGGCCAAGCGGCCTAGCAAGCCATTTAGAGCCAAATATATTCAGGAATCCCTCACCTACTTAGAAATAAGGGACTTGCAGATCTCCCCTATCGGGGACTCTAAAAAATCACTTCAACACGCGCACCAACTACCAGTGCATTGTCCAGCGTACTGTCCATCCCTGGGTTGATGACATATTGCAGGTCAGGCTGAATGGTTAGCCAGGGTTGAATCCTGGCCTGGTAGGTGAGTTCGATGCTGGTCTCCGTATGATCAACGGCCTGGCCATCCACATCTCTGGCGTAACGCATGAAGTTGGAACCGTTTCTGGCGCTGGCTATGGCCAGCCCAGTAACATCCTTCGGGCGGGAGGCAAACAATCCGGTATAGTTGAGGCCCGCCCCCCAATAGGAGTCAACCTGGTTACGGTCTGCATGGGTAAAGCCAAGCTGCACAAAGGCACCCAGGCTGCCGTGGCCGGCTGCCTCTTCCAACAGGGTCTTTTCGCCAATGAAATAGATGCCGCTGTTCTCATCCTGCATATTACCGGCAAAGTTCTCGACCTCCGCTGTAAGCATCCATACTCCCACGGCATATTTGTGGTACTCCAGGCTGCCTGGATCACCCAGGGTATCTCCTATTTCCAATGCGCCAAACAGGCCGTCATTATGCCCCAGCCGGATCGAGGTGCGGGTTGGGTTTGCCGGGTCACCCGGCACGCCGTCATAGATGGCCGCCATGATGTAGCTGCTCTCCGTAGCCCAGAGCTTCAGCCGGAGGGCCAGGGCAGTGACCGGAAAGATCGAGGGGCCATTCTGGGAGATGTCAGGTGATATGCCAAAGGAGCTGTGGAGAAACAGGCCACCATACTCCACCACATCAAACTCGCTGTTGTAATCGTGCAGGCCAAAAAGCAGGGAGGCGTCATCGTTGAAGCGGTGCTCATACCAGGCCTCATACAGCTTGAAGGCCTCATCAGCCTCAATATTACTGGTGGTCTGAAAATCGCCCACGATTTCGGTAAGCAGCTTGCCAGTATTGAAATTCCCCAGGCCGTAGATAAAAAAGGTGCCATTTTTCCAGAGTCCGGCCTTCTCGGTATCAATTTCAAGGGTTAGATCCAGATTACCGAGAAGCGTGCTGTCGCGCTCAATCCCTCCATCAATGTTGTGCATGATGTCAGTGGTCAAAATGGCTTCAATATCAATGCCTCGCTCCTCCAGGTGCTGACGTGGTTCGTCCAGAGTGCTTAGAAGATGCCTGTCATCAGCCAGGAGCGTACTACTGCTGAGAACCAAGGTCATGCCAAAGATAGATTTTATA
>JAJRZI010000052.1 GCA_024275295.1 Gammaproteobacteria bacterium
CAACTCAACCGGCTTTAAAATATAACCGGCCACGTTGAAGCTATAGGCCGCCACCTTGTCCTGATCATGGTTCGAGGTGGTGAGCACAAACACACTAATGGATTTGAGCGCTTCATCCGCCCGCAACTCCTGCAGAAACTCAATACCGTTCATCTTTGGCATATTCAGATCCAGCAGAATGATCCGGGGGGTCGGCTCCAGCCTGACCATCCCCTCACCACGCAGCATGGCCAGGGCCTCAAGACCGTTGCCGGCCACGTGCAGGGGGTTGGAGATATGGTTCTTCTTGAACGCACGCTGCACGTTCATCACGTCGACCTCATCGTCTTCAACCAATAGAATATTGATAGTCTCACCCTTCATGTTCATCTTCCTTTTGCAATTGTTTGGGCCAGGTGAAGCGCAGAAGTCCAACCTTAGACATAATGGCGTTTCTCATGCCCCATCCCAGCTCTATGGCAACTCATTCCACGACCAATAGAGGCCCAGTGTATTCACCGCTTCGATAAACTTGTCCAATTCCACAGGCTTGAGGATGTAGCCGGCTACATTGAGGTCATAGGCATTTACCCTGTCACTATCCTGATTCGAGGTGGTGAGTACGAACACGCTGATGGGCTTGAGCACCTCGTCGGCACGCAACTCCTTTAGAAACTCAATACCATTCATCTTCGGCATATTCAGATCCAGCAGGATGATTTTGGGGACCGGATCCAGCTTGGGCACCCCGTCACCGCGCAGCATGGCCAAAGCCTCAAGGCCGTTCCCGGCCACATACAATGGATTGGTAATCTGGTTCTTTTTAAACGCCCGTTGGACGCTCATAACATCCACCTCATCATCTTCCACCAATAGAATAGTGACACTTTTATTCTTCATTATTTATAAATCCCTTCTGCTTTTCAGCCATGTAAAGCGGAAAACCGCCCCCTGACCCACCTCGGATTCCAACTCAATGATCCCTCCCTGGTCTTCCACAATCTTCTTCACCAGGGTCAGGCCGACACCAGTGCTCTCCAGCGTATCCTTGGCTATCAGGGTCTGGAAGAGTTGAAACACCTTGTTATGGTATTCCGGCGCGATGCCGGGACCATCATCGGCTACCGTGAATTCGTAGAATTCCCCGGCATCTTGCACCGACACCGACACCCGCCCGTCGGTGCGGTCATGGTACTTAATGGCGTTGCTGAGCAGGTTAGCGAATACCTGGAACAGGCGCACCCGCGCAGTCTCAAACACCGGCATTTGCCCGGCAATGTCAATGCTGATTCCCTCGGGCAGATGCAGGCCGTCGATGATCTCCGCCAGCAGTTCACCAACATCCACGGTCTCGATGTCCACCACCACCCGTCCCACACGGGAGTATTGCAGGATGCCATTGATAAGGTCTTCCATGCGGCGCACCCGTCCACGCAAGAGATCCATCTGCTTGCGGGTGTCGCCCTCGAGCTGTTCACCAATATCCTCCTCAATCCACTGGGAGAGATTGGCAATGGCCCGTAAGGGGGCTTTAAGATCATGGGAGGTAACGTAGGCGAACTGATCCAGCTCTTTATTCGAACGTTCCAGTTCCGCCCGCTTTCGCGCCAGGGTCTGTGCCACTTTCAATCGCTCTGTAATATCCTGCGCCAGAAACACTATATCCGTGACTTCACCATCCACGTCATGCACCTGTGTGGCAGCAAGCTGCACTGGGATATTATTCCCGTCCCTGGCACGGAATGTGGCTTGCTTCTCATATACCTTTCCACGCTCATCGAGCATTTGCAGTACGTCCATCAGGAAAGACTCATCATGAATGATCTTGCTTATGTCCTCAGAGATAAGATCCCCTTCTTCATAACCCAACATTTCAAGTGCTGCGCGATTGACCGTCTTAATTCGGCGCTTTACATCAATCACAACAAGAGCATCGGCCATCGATTGAAGGATATTTTCCACGTAGTGTTTGGAGATTGTTGTGTGGCTCAACGCCTCGCTCATTTCATTAAAAGCTGTGGCCAAAACACCGATTTCATCTTTTGAATGGATATTGGTGCGTGCCTCCAGATTACCTTTACCGATATCGATAGCTGCGTTCTTAAGCTGAATAATCGGCTCAGAGAACCCCCGGGACAGCAAAGAGCCGAGGAGAACAGCAATAGCGATTCCCCCGAGACTGAAGAGGAGGGTTGTATCGCGCGCACTGGCCAGGTCGTATTCCATTTGGCTGGCCTCTTGGGCAATAACCATCGTCCCTACCGGCATCTTCGAAGTCACTCGGATCGGTGCAGCAACCACAATATGAGCAACGCCATTAATCTTTTTGTGGGTGACATAAAACTGTGTTTGCGTACAGGACTTACCAGAGGGGTTATTACTGCACATTTTGGTACCGGCATCGAACACGCCACGAAGCCACAACTTGTCGATTTGAATATCAGCCGAGGCAACAGAAAACTCGGCTGTACCGTCATAGAATGCAAGGACTGTATCTCCAGCCAGAGCCTTGAGCAGATGCCGGTCTAGAATATAACCACCATGGATAGAGCCAATCCGCTTGCCCTTACGCTCAATATACGCATCCGTGTGTATCCGAAACTGCTTGGCATTTTTATCATACTCAAACGTAGCATCATACTCACCCAACCGTTGATCAAAAGTATTGGCTGATTGATGAATAAACAGACTTCTTTCCTGGCTGCCCTGAGTGCTATGGAGGATCTTCCCGTTCAGATCCATAACCTCGATAAAGGAGAGTTTTAATCGGTCTTGGAATTTTGGCAGAACCGTTTGTAGATCCTGAGTTGCGCCAATATTAACAGCATAGTAGGTGGCCTTTATGAGGTTAGAGTCTTTTGCCAGAAATTGAACATAGTTGGAACTGGTCTCCAGCATATAACGGATAACAAAGTCGATGGTCTGGATCGCGTCCGCCTTGGCCTTTTTCTCATAAGAGCTATTAATTGCCTTTTCCATCCTGTCAAGATTGACTGCAATCACAACGGCCGTAGAGATCAAGACCACAATGATGAAGGCACCCGTGAGTTTGTGTCTAATGTTAACCGTAATCACTCAATTCGCTCTTTGCCTGTTTGCATCCGGGCTGGTATTGCGTGCGGTTCTATACCCAAAATATCTCAAAATACCCATCATTCTTCGAAGTCACGAAAACCGGCCCTGTGAGCAGCCTCTTCCATCATGCGAATGTCATCGTAATTCGAGTCATCCGGCTGGATAAACCGAAGGGTAAGCGCCTTGCCTAAAATCATCTTTCCCTTCGGATCCTTGTGCATATTGAGGATGGCCTTTTGCAACACCCGCTTAATCAACGGATTAGCTTTCTTGCTAAGGACGATGGGTGGTATACCCGCACCACCTGGATGAAGATGCTCGATGATCATGACGTTTAAGGCATCGGCATCGCCGATATGTCGGTCATAGTCCAATACCAGAGAATCAACCGAGCTGGCGTCCACAATGCCCTGGGCAACCAGCCGGATTGATTCCTCATGAGTGCCGGAAACCACCACCTTGGAAAAATACTCCTGCCAGGACTTGGCGCCAAGTTGCACCAATTTATAGCGAGGCATGTTGTAACCGGAATTACTGATCAGCTCATTAAAGGCATAGGTCTTGCCTTTTAAATCATCCCAGCTTCTGTATGGGGAATCTTTGTGCACGATAGTATAGGAATAATATTTGCCCGGAATATCCTCATAACCTTTGGCGTCGGGGAAGCGCCCCTTTTTCATCGCCATCACCGGTATCGCCAGCAACTCATATTTACCTTCGGCGAACTTGTGGATATAAGGCAGACCACATACATAGCCCACCTGGATGATCCCCTTGTCCAACATCTGATCGGCCTCTTCATAGGAAAGCCCTGACACGACCTCAATGTCCCAGCCTGTCTTTTCGGAGAGATATGCTGCTATTTCATCATACACAGGCATACCCTTATCAGAGACGATGGCAGCGGTTATCACCATCCTGATTTGCCTCTTACCTTCCTCAGCGTTGGCAGCTGCTGGTTGGATGACAAGGCTAAGGACAACAAGCACGAGAGGAGCCCAACGCTTGATATAAGATATAAACATAATCATTCCTCCATGCTGGGCCGATCTCATAAGTAAAGAGGTCAGCCGGACGTTTACACAGCGATCGCCCTGGCTATCTGTTCGCGATCCCATGGTTTGGGTAACACTGCGTGAGCATGCCCAGTGCTCACGGCTAAATCGAGCTGACAGGCACGTGGATGCCCGGAAATCAGTATGCGTCGAATATGAGGATGCTCTGTCTCTAAGTACTTCAAGAGCTGAAAGCCGTCTGCCGAACCAAGAAACAGATCAACAATGGCAACTTCGATCTGAATACCCTTGTCGAGCAACAACCTCAAGGCATCGAGCGGCATGGCAGCCAATACCACCGACATGCCCAGCGAACGAAGTTCTCTTTTTATGGCATGGCGAACGTTTGCGCAGTCGTCAACGACCAGTATTGAAGGGGTTGGCTCCGGTTGGTTTTCCAGATGCGACAGAATCACATTATGGATATAGTCTTCGGTGTCGGCATCAGTGCCTTGAAAGGCAATGCCGTAGCCCTTTTTACCATTGGCGTCCACGTGCTGGCGCACCACACGGCCAGTCAATGCGATTGGTCGCGAGTCTGGCAGATTCAGGATCAGCCGGTATTCAGATTCCAGTACCAGAGGCGGGTCACCCGAAAGAAGGGCACCGCCCGCAGAAAGGTTTTCGACCCTATATGAACTTAATATTTTGTCATCTCTGACGGCATGGGCGGTGGCAGGAATGGCAGCACGCGCCCAAGCGCGCAAACCACTTTGCAACTGAGGATCAATCATATGACCCCCTTAATTTGTTGAATATCCGGATGCCAAACAAAGATGCCAGAGACCCGGCAGGGTAATAGTAGATAATCGTCATCCACTGATCTGTCCCTGAATAAGAAGTAGGCGTAAAACAATGGGAGCAGCAAAGTAAGCACTGTGCCACATCCCCCAACTTTAGATATATCGGCAATATAGGAGTCTGTCGGATTTAGCGACGTATCCCTATAGAATAGGCTCATCGTACCAAGAAGAGATCGACATCACCATGTCAGGCAAATTCCAGCCCATCAATCGAGATACCGCGTACCTGTTGCCGCCCTCACTACAAGACTG
>JAJRZI010000053.1 GCA_024275295.1 Gammaproteobacteria bacterium
CGCTCAGAGATATTTAATTACATCGAGTTTTTCTACAACCCAAAACGCCACCATGGCAATAATGGAGGGATGTCGCCTATAGCATTCGAAAAACAGTATTTTGAGAAACTATTAACTGTCTAGAAAACTAGGGGCTTGCCACAACTCCTGAATTCTGATTTTTTCCCACTCTCCTCCCTCTTTTGGCGGTTCAACCGCCGACCAAGGCCTTCCTCGACATCTGGGGCAAGAGAAAGGTCCTGATGATCGGGGCCTCACACCAAAAGGGAGGAAAGAAGATGAAAAAAGTCATCACAACCATGGAGCTGCAACAACAAACCGGTAGCGAACTTAGCGCACTGTTTCGGAAGGTCTCACAAGATCTGGTACAAAGCGAACCCGGCTCACCTGAAAGGCGCAACACACTTGCCAGTCTGGAAAATATCAACCGGGCCATAAACACCCGTCAAACGCTGCAACTCAAACCACCGGGCTTTTAAGGACAGCCACCATACTTAGAGCCGGTTCCGCACACGGGACTAGCTCTTTTTTTGTCCTGTCTTAGGGCGGCGAGGAACGCAAGAGGCTTCATTGCCCAGGCGCGTGGCATTGTAATGGCATGGAAAGGCCTGCAAAAAATCTAAATCGCACTCAATACCAGCCTGAACAGCTGGCCGGAAGCGGCATACATCTCGCGCCACGGCTCCTCAGGCTGCGTGACGCCCCCATCTATCTCGGTATGGACCGTAACCGGTTTAATGCCGAGGTACGGCCCTATCTGACCGAGATTCCGCTCGGCAAACAAGGAATTGCTTTCGACCGACTTGAATTAGATGCTTGGGTAGACGACTATATACAGTGCAACGGGCGTCGTCCAAGAGCCAAGCACTTGGAGGACGACACATGTCAACACGCAACAAAATGCCGGGGCTCCGCCTCAAAGGTGGTATCTGGCAAATCGACAAAAGGTGCAAACACTGCGAAAGCGGATGGCTCAGGGAAAGCACAGGCCTATCTGAGCGCGCTGAAGCGGAAAAGCACCTGATCCGCCGTCTGGCGGAAATAGAGCAGTTAGCACAAAGGAAAGCCCAGAGCGTCTATACGTTCGAAGAAGCGGGACTGAGGTATCTTGAAGACATTGCCCATAAATCATCAGCTGATGATGCGGCAATGCATCTGGACCAGATGTTCCCCTTTATCGGGCACCTGATGCTTGAGGCCGTGCATGATGGAACCCTTGCGGCATTCATGCAGCATGAACAGGACAGAGGATTGGCCCCGAAGAGCATTAACAATGCAATCGGTGTCATCTCTGCCGTTCTAAATCGTGCCGCACGGATCTGGCGGAATGAGCAAGGAACGCCGTGGCTAAGACAGGCCCCACCGCGACTGACGCGACTACAGATCAAGGGAAAACAGGCAAAGCCCTATCCCTTGTCCTGGGCCGAGCAGGATCGCCTGTTCAAAAAGCTGCCTGCACATCTTCAGAGTGCCGCTCTGTTTGATGTGAACACAGGCTGCCGGGAACAGGAAGTCTGTCAGTTGCGCTGGGACTGGGAAATCCAGATCCCCGATCTGGGCACTTCGGTTTTTGTTTTACCGACCGAGGTGACCAAAACGGGGGAAGAGCGGATTGTGGTGCTGAATTGCGTGGCTTTTCGTGTCATTGAAAAACAACGTGGCATTCATCCCAGCCATGTCTTCAGCTATCGGGGAAACCCGCTGAAAAAGCTCCGCACAAGCGCCTGGAGGCGTGCGTGGGTAGCGGCTGGATTACCTGAGGAAAAAGGCTTTCTAAAGGGCGTGCATAATTTGCGGCACACTTTTGGAAGACGGCTCAGGGCAGCTGGTGTGGTTATAGAGACAAGGAAGGCACTGCTGGGCCATGCCATGGGAGATATTACGACCCATTACAGTGCCGCAGAGATCAAAGAATTGATTGATGCAGCACAAAAAGTAACGGACCGGGGTATTGCCCAGACACCGACACTGACGTTAATCAAAAGCCGTGCGGCTTGATTGTCGGAAAATTGTCGGAAAAACGAAAAAGGGTTAGCGGTTACTAACCGCCAACCCCTTGGTAGATGGCGCGCCCGGAAGGATTCGAACCTCCGACCCCCTGGTTCGTAGCCAGGTACTCTATCCAGCTGAGCTACGGGCGCTTAACTGAGGGGCGCATTGTGCTGATATGGCTCCTTGTTGTCAATGAAAATATTTGTGGGGCGAGAGGTTGTTTATAGCAAAGTGGCGAGGATATAGTCTCCAGTGTCAGATAGCGCCTTTAGCTGTACTTGCTGGATGGTGTTCTCCAGTGCCAGCCCGGTGGGAGCCTGCACTGCAACCCGAAGAAAGTTTGGCGTATATCCACTCCAGATTGCTTCTCCCTTTTCCTTTGCCTCTGCTTTTCCTTCAACCAATACAGGAAATTCCTCTCCCAGGTTTGCTTGCTGATTTGCCTGTTTCAGTTGTTGTCCCAGGGCATGGAGAGCTTGGCTGCGTTGCTTTTGTCTCTCTCTGTCAATATGCTCCGGTAGCTCGGCTGCCTTTGTGCCGGGGCGGGGTGAGTAGCTGAAGATATGCAGATGGCTGAACCCCATCTGTTCGACAAATGTCAGGGTTTGCTGCCACTCATCATCTGTTTCGCCGGGAAAACCGACAATAATGTCGGTGGTGACACAGAAGTTGGGCACCCTCTGCCGGGCCTGTTCGATAAGCTGCCGGAAATCTGCCGTACTACAACGGCGTGCCATGCGCCGCAGTACTGAATCTGCACCACTCTGCAGGGGGAGGTGCAGGTGTGGCATGAGGCGCCTGTTCTCAAATAGTGACCAGAAGTTTTCAGGTAGATCCCATGGCTCGACTGAACCTAATCGGATGCGTGGAACCGTGGTCTCTTTGAGAATGGTTTGGATCAGCTGGAAGAGGCTGCTCCCGATATCACTGCCATATCCTCCGATGTGTACACCGGTGAGAACCACCTCCTGCAGGCCGCTTGCATGCAGCTTGTTGATCTCATCGACTATCTCTGATGCGGGGCGGCTGCGCTCTTCACCCCGGGCCAGGGTGATAACGCAGAAGGTGCAGCGGTAGCGGCAGCCATCCTGCACCTTGATGAATGCGCGCTGGCGGCCTCTGGCCAGCAGGCTGTTTTCACCAGGCTCGGTTGCCATCTGCGGCATGGCGTGAAGATCAAGCTGTTTTGTGGCGATCTCAACCAGTTGATCCTTATCCTGATTATTGACAATCAGGTCGATACCTGAGGAATCGGCTGGATCCAGTGAGGCATAACAGCCGCTAACGACCAGTTTGGCTGTGGGGTTATTGCGTTGTGTCCGGCGTATCAGCTTGCGTGATTTGCGCACCGCTTCGCCGGTTACGGCGCAGGTGTTCACCACAACCAGTTCGGCCTCATTTAGCTCTTGGGTCAGCTCATGGCCGAGTGCCTGGAAATCTCTGCTCCAGGTTTCAAGCTCTGCTTCATTGAGACGACAGCCCAGGGTTTTTAGGTGGATACGCATGTGAGGATAGGTAATGATTTAAAAAGGGTGTAACGGTAGCTGTGGTTGAGCTTGGTTTCAAGTGTATTGAGTGTCAAGGTGCGGCATAATGCAACAAATTAAGGAATTGGAATTGCTGCATGCCTGAAACAGATAGTCTGCTTATTGTATTGCTCTTGCTGAGCCTCTTAACTTTGGGGCTGGTGGCATTGATGTGGTTGCGGTTCTCTCAGACAACCAAAGGAGAGGCTGATCATGAGACAGGGCTTGCCCGGATTGAGGAGCTGCTGCGCGAGCAGGAACGGGTATTCAGGCGTGAGCTGGCAGATGACCAAAAAGCCTTGGAGCAGCGCTTTGCTGATGTACAAAAGCGTCAGGCGGAAGATGCAGCCCGATTGCGAACTGATTTGGTGGGGCGCTTTGAATCATTGCAGAAAACGGTTTCAGAGAGCCTGGCGGATGGCCGTTTGGCCCAGCAGCGGTCACAGTCCGAGTTGCGTGAATCCCTGCAGAAGACCCTGCATGAGGGCATTGTCGGCGTGGGGAAAGAGGTCAATGAGGTGCTGGCCCGCAATACGGAAGAGCTGGGCAAAAGGGTAGAGGGGTTGACTGAGAGTACCGATAAACGATTGCAGGAGATCAGTGGTCAGGTGGACAAGCGTCTGAGTGAAGGCTTTGTGAAGACGACGGAGGCCTTCACCCAGGTGCTGACACATCTGACACGTATTGATGAAGCGCAGAAGCGGATCACCGAGCTCTCCAGCAGTGTGGTCAGCCTGCAGGAGGTGCTGGCAGATAAGCGTTCGCGCGGTGCCTTTGGTGAGGTTCAGCTCAATGCGCTAGTGCGCAATATGCTGCCTGAGAACAGCTTTGCACTGCAATTCCAGCTTAAGAATGACCGGCGTGTGGACTGCATGCTGTTTCTGCCGGAACCGACAGGCAATATAGCTGTAGATGCCAAGTTTACCCTGGAGAGTTTTCAGCGCATGACGGATCTGCAGTTGTCGGAGAGTGACCGTGAGAAGGCAAGCAGGCAGTTCAAGCAGGATATTCGCAAGCACATTAATGATATTGCAGAGAAGTATATCCTGCCAGGCCAAACGGCGGATGGTGCAATGATGTTTATCCCGGCAGAGGCGGTGTTTGCAGAGATCCATGCCCACTATCCTGATCTTGTGGAAGAGGCCAATCGGCGGCGGGTGTGGCTGGTCTCACCCACGACCATGATGGCTATTCTGACAACTGCACGGGCTGTATTAAAGGATGCGGCAACCCGTGAGCAAGTGCATATTATCCAGCAGCATCTTGGAGCGTTATCAAAGGATTTTGGGCGCTTTCAGGAGCGGATGAATAAGCTCTCTCAGCACATTCGCCAGGCTCATGAGGATGTGGATCAGGTTAATACTTCGGCACGAAAGATCACCAGCCGGTTTGAGAAGATAGAGAAGGTTGAGCTGGAAGATGTGCCTGAACCTGCGGCACTGCCAGGTTCAGACAGATAGTTCACTTAGTTTGCTGACTGCCAGGTTCCATCGGGCTGGCGGCAGGCGGTGCCATAGACAGTCTCCTGTTTGCCATCAATTGTTGCTTCAGTGGTGTACTCGCGGCAGGGGCCGCTGGTGGTGTTGTAGGTTCGGGTGGGGGTCACCCTATATTCATTGCCCGTATCCGGGTTTTTCCAGCTTGAGTGCTGGTTGGTTGGGGTTGCTTCCAGTGCTTTATGGGTGCGGTAGCGGTCATTCTCATCCATCTGTTTACCAATAACACTGCCAGCATATGCGCCCAGCAGGGTTCCAGCAATAATGGCAATGGTGCGGCCAGATCCACCGCCGACCTGATTGCCAATGATGCCCCCGGCGATGCCTCCAACAACTGCACCGGTCTCCCGTTTGGTCGCCTGTTCGCACCCCATTAACAGGGTGAGTGATATGAGGGTGATGAGGGTTATCCTGGTTTTCATATTGTGCTCCAAAATTATGGTGTGTAGCTATAAATGCAATCCATACTCTATTTATAGCCCATATTTTTGAATGATTAGAGAGTGGTTGCGGCTACTGAGTCTGACTATTGCCAGCCTGAAATAAGTGCTTCGATGGTTTTGGATGTTGAATCTGAAATATCTATGATTTGAAACCCCGTCCAGTAGTTGCAGGTCTCTTTTGCGCGCTGACACCACAGGCTCTCTACTCCAAATTCAATGTTTTTTACGCCATCTATTGGTGTTGATAGTGGCATCTGCAACTGGAACAGTGTGCCGGGTGCTGTGGAGATTTGTCCAACAAGCATCAGACCGCCCATACTTATGTTTGCCAGATAGCCAAGGGTATGCTCTGTATTGATGTCGCAGATGGCGATACTTTCGTTGGGTCGTTTTCTGGTGAATACTCTTTTATTCCGCATGGCGGATACACTCTTCAAAATTGGCATTGTCAATTGATCAGGTTCCAGATGTTAGTTTGGAACGGGTTCTGTACTAAGAGTTCGTTGCAGTTTGTCTTTAATCGCTCTATAAGCCTGGCTGACAAAAGGAATCTGTGTGCGCCCAAGAATACGTGCATTCTCTTCGCAGAGATCCCGAACAAGGGCATGAGTGGATATGACCATGGCCTGTATGCCGTTGTGATCAACAAACATATATTTTTTTGTTGCAGGGCTGTACCAGGAGAGTTTGATGCGCCGCTTGCCTTTGCGTCCGTTGACCAGATACTCAAACCAGGTTCCACATTTTATGGTCTCCAGTTTTTGTAGCATCTCAAGCTCTTCATCTGTAAAGGTGAGTATTTGAGAGTCGATGCCCAGTGACTCTTTTGTGCTTTCGGGTGTGGTTGCAATTGCGGATGTTGCCTGTTGTTCTTCTGCTTCTGTCAGTTTGCCAGATAGTAGTTTAAATAAGGTGTCGATATCTCTCTGCTGGTAGTTGCCTAGAGTAGACAGGCTCTGTTCTATGTTTTGACGTAATGCATCGAGCCGTTTACGAAAGGGTATGCCCTCTTTTTCAGCTGCATCCGTGTTTAAAAGCTCAAGTATTTCATCGATGATCTGAAGGGTTTCACGCCATATTTCAGAGTCTTTAAAATTAGGGTCGCGCAAGATAATCAGGATCAGTTTGTCGGTCCAGGTGTGCTTTAAAAATTGTAGGACAATATTGGGTGGCCGCTTATGTGCTTCTATGCGATCCTTAATGGTTTGTATTGCCTGGGTACGCGCGTTTTCAAACTTATCCCGTCCGCGAGCCGCCTCTTGAGATCTCTTTTCAATAGCAGAGGATTTTTGTTCAAGCCGGGTTGCATGCGCTTGCAGCTCTTTATACAGATCTTCAAATATCTGCATGTTTTCTTCAAAATTAGCCAGGATGGCGTCAACGATTTCCCGTAGATGAGAATAGATGCCAATATCAAAGTTCATCTCATCTATCCATTGGCTGCTTACGCGAATCATAAGGTTCAGAAGCTGCTGGGATGGATGTTTCTCTGATGTGAGTGTTTTTGTATCCAGTATGGCTGCCTTCAAATAAGGTGTGTGCAGGTGGCACAGCAGGGTCTTCGCTGTGTTGGGTAAAACAGGGTCGTCCAGTATCTGCTCAAATATCATGCCTACCAATTCGATGGTGTTCATATCGGCAGTTGGAATTCTGCGCCGATCAACCCCCTCAAAGAGCTTGTTGCGCTCCTCTGTTAGCGTGTTACGCAGCCCTTCGATGAAAACCTGGTCAACCTGCAGTGTTGGAATGGTTGTATACGGTGACCCACCTGTGGGTTTGGATGTTTCAACGTTTGATGCCATTTTGCTGATAGATGGCTGAATATTGGTAATTTGTTGAAGCAGAGTGGCCTTGCTTGCCATTTTAACAGGTGTTGCGCCAGGGGCTGGGACTATGGGTGCGTAATCAGGTGCGTTTTTCCGATGGCTAATGAGTAGTGAGCTTATAGCGTCTAATAATTCTGAGCTAAGCGTTTCGGGTTCAGATGTTGTGTGAGCTTCTTTGTTGCTTCTCTTTGGTGATGCAGGGTGTCCCTTGTTTTTAGCTGCTGGCGTGCCGGATTTTGAGGGGGTATCTGCTTTTTGCTGTTCAGGTGCAGCGGTTTGATTGATGATAGGTTTGAGGTTGGGGAAGATGCCGGCCTCAATCAAGTGCTCATTGCACTCATTATAGATGCTACCCATGCTCTTCATGACATACTTGTCAAAGAGCGCATACATAATGAGTCGGGTGCGACTGTCGATTTCAATTTTTGAGATGGCGGTTTTAAATGCATTCATGATGTGGACAGGGTTGGCAGGCATATCCCTGTCGGCCAGTTTTTTGCCCCCATGAATCAGTGTCATTAGTTGGGTGTAGGCATAGATCTCTTTATAGTAGAGGTTGCTTGCTTTATAGGCGATTTTTTGTAAAGCGATGCCATCTTCAAAGTCTGTTTTATCAATAAGTGACCATTGTGAATGCTGAGGTGCTTCTGCTTCACGCTCTTCTGGTGTTGAGGTTCGCTTATGCAGGAAATTTGCATATCCCTTTGATATCTCTTTCTGAAATGTCTGCTCAACAATGGGGCGCATATCCCGTATATTCTGGGAGGCTTCGATAAAGATGCTTCGAATGGCGTTGCTCTCCGCCTTGTCTGCAAATTCGAGCAGCGCCGGTTCAGCATGGTCGTACATTTCACTAAGAAGGGCAGAGAGTTCAATAAGGGCCAGATCTCTGCATTGCCCTATAACCTGTTGGTATTTAAAGCTGGGCGATTGGATCTTTGGGTTTAAACTTTCCATTGCTTTTACAACCAGATATTGCTAGGTGCTGTTTATTGTGGGGATGAGCACTGTAAACAGGCGATCTGATTGGCCTGAACTTCTCATTATGGGTATTCTCTGCCAGGGAGTAAAATGATATTTATAATTTCCCTTAATATTTATGATGGTCAATATCTTGAAACAGCGTGCATTTTTGTTATTAATCA
>JAJRZI010000054.1 GCA_024275295.1 Gammaproteobacteria bacterium
TCTTGTAGTGAGGGCGGCAACAGGTACGCGGTATCTCGATTGATGGGCTGGAATTTGCCTGACATGGTGATGTCGATCTCTTCTTGGTACGATGAGCCTATTCTATAGGGATACGTCGCTAAATCCGACAGACTCCTAGTCTATATGTATTATCCAGAGAACTATTTTGCACTGCAATATCAGGCGGCCATTGATTGTAGACGGATAGAGGCGGTGCATGCCATCGCAGATCTGGCAGAAAAGTACCATGAAAAACAGGGGTACTATCCTTTAGCCAATAACGATTTCAATTCACCTGATGGGCAACCACCGGGTACTGCAATCAGTGTCATCATCACAAACAAGGTGTTACCAAAAAGCTATACAGTAAATCCACCCAAAGAGATAGAAGGTGAGTTAATGCCGCCCAGCAGGTTTGAGCAGGAGGTGGGTCGGGTGCTTGGAGCGGATGTAAAATTGCCCTATGATCCACAGACAAACTTTGCCTGGGAAAAACGATTTTATCTCTATAAAGTGATGCCGGATGGAAATTATTCCGTATCCGGTGTTCTTTTCTCTGCTACAGAATTTACACAAAAAGAGGCTAACCATCGGTATCGCTATCAGGTTGGATCAACTGCTTCTCAGGGTGATCACCCCCGACTTTATAGCGCCATAAAAAACAGGTCGATAGTGTGTGCCGAGCCGTAACCTGGTTCTGCCAAGATATCAATTCTATACAACAACCAAAAGAAACCAGGATTATGATTAACAGATTTTTGTATCGTATTTATTTCTTAATATTCAGTTTGTTGCTTATTGCATCACCTATTTTATTTGCTGATGTGCTATCAACTAAAAAAAGTCATTGGATTGCTGGCTGGAAAGCGACCTCATCCATGCTGGCTGTACGTACAGGTGCTGCGCTCTACCACTCGGGTGACTATATCTACATGATCGGTGGTTTAGGGCTGGAGGAGAGGCGTCTGCCGACAGGTGCGAAGAGGCAACCTGCCTATCTTCGAACATCAGAATATGCCCGCGTCAAACCTGATGGATCACTATCACGCTGGCAGTCAGGCCCGAACCTTAATGTTGAGCGGGGTTATTTTTCAGTAGTGCAACATGGGAACTATCTTTATGCCGTGGGTGGCGGCCGTGGCAAAAATGGAAAAGAGCTGCTGGCAACGGTTGAGCGGGCAGAGATAAAACAGGATGGCGCCCTGGGAGAGTGGACAATGGAGAAGTCCATAATGAATATCCCACGGCGCTGTGTGAAATTGGCCGTGATTGGCGACACCATCTATGCCTTTGGTGGATACGGCGGCATTTTATTAGACACCATTGAACAGGCAGATATAAATCCGGACGGCACACTTGATGAGTGGCTGGTATCCAATGACCCTATGCTTGTTGCGCGTTATGTCCATGGCAAGGTCAAAATCGGTAACGGCATCTACAATATTGGAGGGCACAGTAAGGCAGGGGGTTCGGGTATTGCCGATGTGGGTTGGAGCAAAACAGATGAAGATGTGTTTTTTCTTCCGTGGAAGAAAACCTCACCGCTTCAGACTGGCCGTTATGCACTGGCGGCGGTTACGCATAATGGATCTCTCTATGCGATTGGCGGGCTTACAGGGGCAACGCATCTAAATACGATTGAGCGATCAAAAATCCTGAAGGAGGGCGAGCTTTCCAGTTGGGGATACACTACGCCAACGCCATCGGTTGTTGGCGGCGCCAATGCCGTGGTGATTGATGATAAGGTTTATCTGCTGGGTGGAAGCGACGGGTTGACTTATCTGCGTGATGTTTTTTATTCGGGCTTCAACAAGCAAGGTGATATCGGGTATTGGGGAACCGCCGCAGAGGTGGCACAACATAAAGCGGCCCAAGACCTGCGCAAGCACAGCAAACCGCCTCTGCCGCATGAGGGCGTTATTGTTCAGCACTTTAAGCAAAAGCTCTACAGCTACCTGCAGGTGCGTGAAGATAATAATAATGTAATATGGCTGGCAGCGCCGGCGAAGGATCTAAGGGTGGGGGATCGTATTGGATACCCTAATGGCACCCTGATGAAAAAGTTTTATAGTAAGGGACTAAAGCGCAGATTTCCCTATATTTTATTTGTCTCTGAAGCGAGAAAGCTTGATTGAGCAGTGTGTTTAAATATCACCAGATGATACAGCTCCAGTCTAATGCCAATCTTCTCGCCTATTTTATGATTGTGATGACTGGGGGCAAGGCAGAGGACATCAGTATTGCCAGGCAGGCGTAAACTGTACATATATTCAGCACCACGAAAGGCCTTTTTGGTTACGCAGCCAAAATTATCACTGCGGTCATCGTGAATAATGTCGTCTGGGCGAACCAAGAGGTCAACCTCTGTTCCAGCTGGAAAGGGTTGAGAAAAATTACCGCAAACCTCGCCAAATTCAGTGTGTAGTTTGGCTGTTTCCAATACTGTGCCCTTGACCAGCACACCCTGCCCAATAAAGCCGGCGACTTCTCTGGAGTTGGGGCGGTGATAAAGGTTATAAGGTGTGTCCCACTGTGATAACTTGCCATTATTGATCACGCCGATAGTGTCAGCCATTGCAAAGGCTTCGTGTTGGTCATGGGTGACTAGCATGGCGGTGATATTATCTTCACGCAATATATGGCCTATCTCTCTGGCTAACTGCTCCCTTCGTTCGGCATCCTGGCTGCTGAAAGGCTCATCCAGCAACAGCAGGTCGGGGCGTGGTGCCATGGAGCGTGCCAGCGCAATGCGCTGTTGTTGTCCACCTGATAGTTGGTGTGGATGTTGTTTTATCAGGTGTGGTAATCCAACCAGTTCCAGTAACAGTTCGATACGTTGATTGGTCTCTTTTTTGCTATAATTGCGCATGCCAAAAGCGATATTCTGGCCGACGGTTAGATGAGGGAAAAGTGCCAGATCCTGAAATACCATGCCTACGTTGCGTTGCTCAGTAGGTAGCGTGGTTTGGGGGCTGGCAACCTGTTTTCCGTGCAGTAATATCTCACCTGAGGCAGGTTGTTCAAAGCCTGCAATGGATCTGAGCAGGGTGGTTTTTCCACAGCCGCTGTGTCCTAGCAGACAACCGATCTCACCTGGCTTTAGTTCCAGGCTGATGTTGCTCACAATGGTTTGGCCGCCGAGTTCGATAGAGACCTTATTAAGTTGTAGCTGTGGTGTCATTGAGGCTGACCGGGTCGTGAGTGAGCGATTGTTCGGCTGAGTATAATTACAGGGATAATGCTTACAAACACAATGGCGATGGCGGCGGTTGAAGAGTCTGCCAAACGTTCGTCAGAGGCCAATTCAAAGGCGCGGACCGCCAGTGTATTAAAGTTGAAAGGCCGTAGCACCAGGGTGGCAGGCAGCTCTTTTACTACATCGACGAAGACAATAATCAGGGCTGTCAGGAGAGTGCCTTTCATAATGGGCAGGTGCAGATGGCGCAGTATCTCAAAACCACCGTAGCCCATTGTCTTGGCGGCTTCATCCAGTGAGGGTCTGATCTTGGCCAGGCCTGATTCAACGCTGTTCAGTGATACGGTGAAAAACCGCACCATGTAGGCAAAGAGCAAAATAAAAACAGTACCACTGAATATAAGTCCAGTGCTGATGTTCAAGTGTTTCAACATCCAGTTATCGATGCTGTTATCCAGTGCGCCAAATGGAATGAGAACACCAACGGCAATGACGGTGCCAGGTATGGCATATCCCATGCCAGATAAACGTACCAGAAAGCGTGATAAGGGGGTGGCGCGGTTGCGGTTGCCATAGCCGAGTATCAATGCCGGGATCAGTGCCAGCACAGCCGCAGCTCCTGCCAGTGGAAAACTGTTCAGCATTAATTCGTAGAAGCTTTCGTTGACCATTTCGCTAAAGGTCATAATGGCCCATTGGGTGAGCTGTCCAACCGGTAGCAGGAAACCAAAAAAGAGTGGTAACAGGCAGGCGATGGTGGCGATCCAGCCCATTAGGGGTGGCAGTTTAATATTGGGTAAGGTTTGGTAGCGATTTGTGGTGTGGTGAAAACGGGCCTGTCGGCGTGACCAATGCTCCAACAGGATCAGCACGAAGACAAAGGTCATCAGTAGGCCGGATAGCTGGGCAGCCGCTACGCTGTCGTCAAGGCCGAACCAGGTGCGGAAGATGCCTGTGGTAAAGGTGCTGATGCCAAAATATTGCACGGTGCCGTAGTCTGCCAGTGTCTCCATCAATGCGAGTGAGAGTCCGGTGACGATAGCCGGTCGTGCCAGGGGCAGGGCGACAAAAAAGAAGCTGCGCCATGGGCCGCATCCCAGGGTTCGGCTGGCCTCCAGGGCGCAGACAGACTGATCCAGAAATGCAGTGCGTGCCAGCAGGTAGACATAGGGGTAGAGCACCAGCGATAGCATGCTGATGGCCCCGCCCAGTGACCGGATCTCTGGAAACCAGTATTCACCGTAGCGCAGGTTGAAGCTCTCCCTGATCCACTCCTGTACCGGGCCTGCTGCCTCAAACATGCCGGTATAGGTGAAGGCGATGATGTAGGCGGGTATGGCCAGCGGCAGCAGCAGTGACCAGACAAAAAGCTGGCGGCCTGGAAAGCTGTACATGCTGGTCAGCCAGGCGGTACAGATCCCGATACTGCCGGCCCCTGCGGCAACACCCAGCATCAATAGCAGTGAGTTGATGACATAGTCAGCCAGAACGGTATCGGCCAGGTGCTGCCAGGTGCCACTGCCAGGATAAAAGAGAAAACCCAGAATGGTCAGGATGGGTGTTGCAATAATTAGTGCGACTACAGCGGCTGCCAGTGTCCAGCCCGAGGGGCGATAAAACGTGAAGCAGGGCCGTGCTGATAGAGCTGAACTGCCTGTGATGGAGTGTTGCATAGCGCTAGATTGAACTGTACTTATTTCCAGCCAGCGCGGTCAAATATCTTTACAGCATCAGCGTTGTATTTGCCTAATTCAGCTACATTAAGAGTGTCCTGCTTGAAGGGGTAGCCCCAGGCATTCACAATATCACTGACAGGAATTCCTGATTTGATCGGGTATTCATGATTTGCCTGGGCGTACCACTGTTGTGCTTCATCACTGACCAGAAATTCCAGCAGCCTGATTGCATTCTCTTTATGTTTTGCATCTTTAATAATGCCTGCACCACTGATATTGATGTGGGCGCCACGGCCATCCTGATTAGGAAAAAAGATGGAGACCTGTGAAGCCGCTTTTTTCTGAGGGCCATCCTTTTGCAGCATGACGCCCATGTAATAGGTGTTGATAATGGCAATATCACAAATGCCAACAGCTACCGCTTTAACCTGGGAACGATCATTGCCTTTTGGCGGCTGCGCCATATTGGCCACGATGCCTTTGGCCCAGTTTTCGGCCTGTTTTGCACCGTTGTGGCTGATGAGCGAAGCGAGCAAAGATTGGTTATAGATGTTGCTGGATGAGCGAACACATATTCGCCCCTTCCACTTTGGGTTTGCCAGATCCTCGTAGGTAGAGAGTTCAGATGCCTTAACCCGCTCTTTACTATAGACAATGACCCGTGATCGGATGGAGAGTGCGTACCAGCGATCCTCTGGATCATGTAGATTTTGTGGGACAACCGCATTAAGGGTGACGTTATCGACGGGCTGCAGCAGATGGGCTGCTGTGGCAGCGTGTAGATTACCTGCATCTGTCGTCAGCAGGATATCAGCTGGCGTGTTATGCCCTTCGCTTTGAACTCTTTTCAGCAGAGTTTTTGCCTTGCCTGTAATCAGGTTTACCTTGATGCCGGTTTGTTGGGTGAACCTGTCCAGTAATGGCTTGATGAGCGCCTCTTTGCGGGCGGAGTAGAGGTTGACCTCTTCAGCTGCCAGGGTAGGGGCTGAGAGCAGAGTAAGCACAAATGCCGATATTAATAGTCTTATCCAGTGATTCATGAAGCTGATTCCAGAAATTAACCTTGATGAGTGGACATCGTAGCGCAATAAGATGCGAATGTAAACGCTAATCGTTCGCATTAAGTAATTAAAGGCTATGGTAAGAGGTTTGATGCGGCGCATGGTTTCCAGATGGAATTGAAATCGCAGGCTAAAGCCAGCACCACCTGTGATATGGCGGGTTTGGCTGAATAAGGGGCTACCTTCTGCAATAGAGGGTATTAAAAAGTTAGCAGATATGAGATGTTGTTGCTTTACTCTTGTGGAAACTAAAGCTATGGATCATATAGAAAAACAACTCTTTACCTATGTGGCGGATGTTACAGCTGTATATGATGGTGATACGATAACAGTAAACATTGATTTGGGAATGGGTGTATGGAAAAACAAGGAGCGGTTAAGGCTGAATAGGATTGATGCGCCAGAGGTGCGGGGTGAAAGCAAGAAGCAAGGGCTGGTATCCCGTGATTGGTTGCGTGACCGGATTCTTGATAAGCGTGTAATTGTTAGAACAATTCACGATAAAAAAGGGAAATATGGGCGCTATTTGGCAGAGATCTGGCATGATGATGAGAATCTAAGTGATCTGCTTGTTGCCAAAGGGTTGGCAGAATATAAAGCCTATTAAGCGTGGTTTTAAAATAGTGACTGTTTGTTTATACAGCTATATTAATATATAGGTAATTATCCATGCTTTGTGATTCAGCATTGTCATCTTGTTACGATGAAGGATAAATGTCACGCCGATAATGTGCAGATGATGCGGTATGGATAAAGCTTGCTGTATAAGAGTTGTAACAAATAAGGCATGTTCTTCCTAACAATGCGCCGGTAGATTAAAAACAGGGTTCTCTTATTTCAGGAAATATGCATCAAATGCTTCTATAATCTTTTTGCAGCTAAAAATTAATACCATATCCCCGTAATCTCGGATAAATTTTTCTGTTATATGCGCAGTGTGACTGAAAATCAAAAGAATGCCGTTAAGCTGAAACCTCAGGTGCTTCTTCCTTTTGCCTTTGCCTGTCTGTTTTTATTTGTCCTTTCGCTGTTTGGCATATATCAGGAAGAACAAGAGCATCTTGAAGCTGATTTTCGCGATAATGTTTCTGCAATAGAGGGCAGTTACGCAAATCTAGTGCACAACAGCGTAAAAAAGCTCTCATTGGCGCTCTCTTATGTCCTTGAAAACAGGCAGGTATGGGATGCTTTGCGTGAAAAGGATAGGGATAAGTTATTAGCTGTAACGGCTCCAATATTTGAGAAATTACGCGCTGATTATGGTGTCACCCATTTCTATTTCCATGATAATAAAAGAAAAAACACTCTTCGAGTGCATCATCCAGAGCACTACGGAGATACGATTGAGCGGTTTAGCCTGATACAGGCAGAGAAGAGTGGCCAGCTGACATGGGGTGCTGAGCTTGGGCCTATGGGAACATTTACAGTAAGAGTGATTATACCTCTGTGGGATGGTGGTAAGCGGATTGGTTATATTGAGCTTGGTGAGAATATTGAAGAAAAAACCCGTGAGCTTGCGTCGATATTTGGGGTTAAGCTGGCTTTGTTGATATCGAAGGATTTTGTGGATCAGGAGGGATGGGAATCAGGCATGCACATGATGGATCGAGTGGCTGAATGGGATCGATTAGACCGTTCGGTGGTTTCATTGGTAGCACCGTATGATTTCTCTGTTGATAGATTAAGCAGCTTCATGTTGCCGTATTTGCCAGATGCGGAATTCATAATGAAATTGGATATTGAAAATAGCCCTCATGAGGCGGCTCTGATCCCTGTTACTGATGCTGGCAACAGGCATATCGGCAGCCTGCTGGTTCTTAAGGATTTTACTTCCCGTGCTCATGGCATGCGTAATACGGTCTCTTTTATCTCGGCTGTTGCTTTTATCATTGGATTAATCTTGCTGGTGTTATTTTATTTCGTACTTGATCGGGCTGAAAAGCAGTTGGCGCGGCGGCAACAAAAAGTGGTTGCGGCTACCCAGGCCCAACTTGAAATGCAGGAAGCGCATGTGTTGGAGGTGGAGTACCAATCCCTGCATGATGCGTTAACCGGCTTACCCAATCGTAAAAACCTTGATACACAGTTGAGCCGACTTATTCATGATGCAAAAGAGGATAGCCATGGCTATGTATTGATGCTGCTAGATGTTGATCGAATGCGGGAGATCAATGACACCCTGGGGCATGATGTGGGTGACCGTGTATTGCAGGAGGTTGGGCAGCGGTTGCGTGATGGAATGACGGATGCCGAGGTTGTAGCCTGCCTGGGGGGCAACGAGTTTGCTGTACTGCTTCCTGCGCCTCCACCTGAATTGATGGGAATCGCTGTTAAGCGGATGAAGCAGCTTTTTACCGTTCCGATTACGGTGGATGGTGTAGCACTGCCGGTTGAGGTGACTGCCGGTGTCGCCAGGTTTCCAGAGCATGGCGATGTATCACTGCTGCTGATTCGCTGTGCAGATGTCGCCATGCGTCAGGCCAAGGCGCTCAATAAACAGTGTGAGCTATATGACAGTAGCATGGATAACTACAGCATACGTCGATTAACCCTGGTGGGTGAGTTACGCCAGGCCATTGGTGCAGATGAGTTGGTGGTCTACTACCAGCCACAGGTCAATGCCAAGAGTGGTCGGCTTGAAGGTGTTGAAGCGCTTGCCCGCTGGCATCATGCTGAACAGGGGTTTATCGGGCCGGATGAATTCATCCCGCTTGCCGAGAGAACCGGGTTGATTGGCCCGTTGACATACTGGGTCATGCAAGAGGCGTTGAAGCAGTGTGCAGCATGGGTACAGGTGGGGTTGGATATAAAAATGTCAATCAATATATCGGCCCATAATCTGATAGATCTTTCGCTTCCATCCAAAGTGGCAGAGCTACTCAAAATACATCAATTAGCGCCCGAGAAGCTGGTATTAGAGGTGACTGAGTCTGTTTTTATGCTTGACCCTGAGAGTTCACTGGTGGTGCTGGATGAGCTGAAATCCATGGGGGTCGCGCTGTCGATTGATGACTATGGGACAGGTTACTCCTCACTGGCCTATCTCAAGAAGATGCCTGTGCATGAGTTGAAGATCGACCAGAGTTTTATATTCGATATGTTAGGGAGTGAGAATGATGCCATGATCGTCTCTTCAACCGTGGCCCTGGCGCACAGCCTTGGACTCTCCGTTGTGGCAGAAGGCGTTGAGACAGAAGAGGCCTGGCAGTACTTGCAGGGGTTGGGCTGCGATACCATTCAGGGATATTTTGTCAGCGCCCCGCTATCGGCAGAGGCATTTATGGAGTGGGTGGATCAGAGCAGGGCTTATGATCCACGCATTCATCCTGCTGAGCCAAACATCTCTCCAACTGCTTGAGACAGGCGCTCAGAGCGGTCGGGGTTACGGATGAGCTTTAGTAGTGATTCCCGCATCCCGGGCAGATAGAGCAGATCGGCCAGGCATTGGCTGAAGAAGGGCTGTCCAGCGCTGTTTTCAGCCAGCCGTTCAAGATAGAGCCGCCCGGTCTCGGTCTCTTTTAGTGGCTCCCACGCCCGCCCACTGATGGCAATAAGTACATCCGGGCTGCAAATATCCGGTTGGTTCAAAATGGTATGCAATAGCTCTTTGCGAAGATTGACTGAACAGGATTGAGCCATCCCTCGAATTGCACTGGTAATAATGACGGGGTCTGGCGTCTCTTCAGTCAGCGTCTCTTTGACCCGATCCAGCAATGCCTGGGTAATATCCAGAGTGATCTCTTCGTTTTCCAGGCAGTGGCACAATGCCTCAAGGGGGCATGCGGGCAGCTGTAGAATGGCCCGGCTCAGGTGCCTGTTGTTATTGTCTTCATTTAGGTGCACTGCCATATCTGCGATACCCTGATAACCCACGAAGGGCCACTGATCCCAGCCTAGACGGCCGGAAAAATATTGCCGGGCATGGGCGTAGTATTTTGAGGGTGGCTCTCTGAGTGCCTGTGATGCCTTGGCATGAAAGATTGCCAGCCGGTCATCTTTGGGCTTGAAGCAGTAGGGGTTATCCTTGAGTGCACTCCCCAGTGGCTGCCCCTCTTTTTCAGCTTGAATATTTTCGCCAATCCGCTCCAGCAGCCGATGCAGGAAATCATCCCTGGCAGCCGGTATCAATCGGCCCACCTCATCCAGTGGCAGATGTAAAAACCAGATAAAGGGTTCCCTCTCCTGCTCCTGGAAAAGGATGCCAAACCAGGCCTTCTGCTGGAGAGGAAAGGGATAGCTTATTTCGCAGTGCTCAAATTTCAGGAATTGCTCGTGTGAAATCCTGACCACCCGCCGTCCCATATCAAACAGGCGCAGCCGGGTGCTGTTGCTTTCAAGAAATTGGGTAATGGTGGGTATTTTACTCATCTATCATCCTAGAATCGGCAGTTGGACGGGGTGGAATGTACGCTTGCGGGGGTGCAGGGCAAGGCGCAACGACGTAGAATAGTTGCTCTATTCCAAGGAGTTGCAATGCAGCCATGCGCCGCCGCAAGCGTGCAATCCGCTCCGTAGCGTGATTCACCCAGCAGGTGAATAGGGTACTTGAGGTCAATAGCTTGCATATCAGTAACTTAGTATCAGAATGGAGCGGTCAACTGCCGATTCTAGGATCATCTGTGGCTGTGATTTGAGGGTGCAGAGTATATCTTGAAACGTCCCTAAGTGATCCAATCGATCAGATGATATTCCAGATCATCGGCCTCGGTTTCACAAATCACCCGGCCCAGAATGGCGTTACCTGAGTTGAAAACACTCTCTGGGTCACCTGAGCGTAAAGGGTGCCACTCAGGCAGTGCTTTGCCTTCCGCCAGCAGACGGTAGGCGCAGGTTGAGGGTAGCCAGTAGGGATCATCCAGATCTGCCAGTGTCATGGTCACGCAGTTTGGCACCAAAACAGAGCGTGCGGCATAGCGGGTGCACCGGGCAGTTTCCAGGTCCAATAGGCGGCAGACAACGTTGGTGAAATGGATCTCCCGTGTTTCATCATCTTCAAGTCGGTGCAGGCAGCATTTTGCGCAGCCATCGCATAGCGCCTCCCACTCCTCGCGGGTGAGCTGGCTAAGTCTCTTCTCTGTCCAAAAATTGGGCTGGATATGTGGCATAGTGCGGGTGGTTTCTAAAGCTAACTTGGAGGCATATCCTCCAGTACTGAGACTGAATTGTGACATAACATGCTGTCTTTATGGGATTATTATGCACAATACCGGAATAGGGATCATATCGCTGCGATATGTGGGTTAAGGTGTAAAATTGATCTATGTTAAAAATACGGTAACCAATTGAAATTAAATACAATAATAGGCGCTGTATAAAAAGTGGTCATTTTAAATGCAATCTTGCAATAATGCGGGTTAAGCGTGTGATGCGCTCTTTTTTGCACATAGTTATCCACAGATTCTGTGAATAAAAGCACTCCAGTCTATTCTGCTGCTTCTAAATCATTAGATTCACTGCTCATCCTGTTTTTATACTGTTGCATCTCTTTAAGAATACGCTGGTCAAGCGCCTCGTTTTGCGCCCGGAAAAGCTCAATTCTCTGCTTCAGCAGTTCAATCCGGGACTGTTCAACCTGGATCTGCTCTTTTATCGCCTGGGTCTTTGATTTTAACTTCTCTTGCTCTGCCTCGAGTTGATCAATACGGTTTGGGGCGGTTGCGTGTAATTGACTAGCATTGAACAGAAGCAGTGGCACCAGCAATATGCCGGTATAACGATTGGATGACGTCATATTTTATTCTTGAGGTTGATGTTTTGGTGGTGGCTGTTTCTGACGGGTAAGATAGCGCTCGTTTAGATCTTCGTCGAGAAAGGTAATTTGGATATTACGAATGTTGTCCCAGACCACATCAATACGCCAGCCTGACATAGGCCAGATATAGTGGGCCTTGGCTCTTTTCTTGTAGACCGCAAACTCCATTCGGCGTGGGCTATTGATATCTGATGCAAAGGTGCTTCTATCATCGGCTTTGCCATAAAGTGCCTCTATGCGCTGTCTAACGGCTATGAGGGTCTTCCAGTTTGCTGGGCGGTCATTGCGGCTGACGGACAATATTTTGCCCCGGAAGGTGGTGATGGTCGTCAGCCCCCGACGTTCACGGAAATCAAAGATATAGAGTCCCTCTTTGGCATGCTGGCGTAGTGGGGGTCGTTGATCCAGCAGTGGTTTGATACTGCTGCCAAGGCAGTAGTAACCAAAGGCCAGCTCTTTATCGCATCGAGCCACCGGCTTTTTTGTGGCAGCGGCAGCAGCGAGCCTTCTGCTTATGGGGTCATCAGGGTCAATATTGTCCCCTAACGTGTAGGCTCTCTCCAATGACTCTTTACACCCCGGCGCTGAAATGATGATGAGTATTAGCAGGATTGAAGAGATTATGTTTTGATACATCGTGATATTTCCTATTGGCTCTGTCTGTCACGTTGCAGGGAAACTAACCCTATTATATGACCTAAATCCTCTGCCTGCTTTGATCACTAAACAATGAACGCTACAGCATGCTACCAGGCTATTATCTCCAGCCCTATTGGCTCTCTGGGAATCGTAATGGAGGGGGAGATGCTCTACAGGATCAACTTCCTGGCTGATGATGTGGCGTTGCAGGTGGCTGAAGATGGACTCACGGCTCAGGTGGTTTCGCAACTTCAGCACTACTTCAAACAGGCTGACTGGCATTTTTCACTCCCTTTGCAGCCAGTGGGCACCCCCTTCCAGCGGGCAGTTTGGCAGCAGCTGCAGCAGATCCCAATGGGCGAGGTGCGTACCTATGGTGAGATTGCCAGGGCGCTGGGATCAGGCCCGCGTGCGGTCGGTAATGCCTGCCGTAAAAACCCTTTGCCGGTGGTGGTGCCCTGTCACAGGGTGGTTGCCGCCAGTGGCCCTGGTGGCTATGCAGGGCAGACCCAAGGGCGGAGTATGACGATTAAAGGCTGGCTGCTGGCCCATGAAGGGGTAACGATTTGAGTGCTCAGTCTGATGAAACAGTCATCGAACATTTTGCTGATGCCCTGTGGATGGAGCGGGGGCTGAGCCAAAATACGCTGGCGGCCTATCAGTCTGATCTTCGTGCCGTTGCCCAGTGGCTGCA
>JAJRZI010000055.1 GCA_024275295.1 Gammaproteobacteria bacterium
GATAACGCAGCTGGGTGGAAAAATAGTCCCAGCCCTTCGGGTTGCGCCTGAAAAAGCGCCACTCAGCGTTGCTCGTTGCTTATTTGGAGTAACCAAACTACGCTCCTCGCGTCTTGATTGGCACTTTTTCAGGTGCAACAGTGCCTATTGGATTAGTGTTAACAGGCCCTAGTTTGAGGTTCGAAAGAAGCTCATAAGATTGGCCATATCAGTGGCTTGGTTGTTGAGGGAGTGGCTGGTGGCTGATGTCTCCTCTGCCAATGCCGCATTTTGCTGGGTCATCTCATCCAGTTTTGTGACGGCTGTGTTGGCCTGTTCGATCCCTTGCGATTGCTCCTGGGCGGTAGCGGCAATCTCTGCGACAGTGGCGCCGACCTGTTTCACTGCGGTGACGATTTCAACAAGGGTGTCACCGGAACGGTTTACCAGTTCTGTACCCACATTCACCTTTTCAACGCTATCCTGGATAAGACTTTTGATCTCCTTGGCGGCGGTGGCGCTGCGGCCTGCCAGGTTGCGCACCTCGCTGGATACCACAGCAAACCCACGGCCTTGTTCGCCTGCCCTGGCAGCTTCGACGGATGCATTCAGCGCCAGTAGATTGGTTTGGAAGGCGATGTCATCAATGACGCCGATAATGTCTGCAATTTTATTGCTGGAGGCGCTGATTTCACCCATGGCAGCAACGGCTTCACTGACGACATTGCCGCCTTTTTCTGCCAACTCCTGTGCTGATTTTGCAGATTGACTGGCCTGCTGGGCATTTTCAGCACTCTGTCTGGAGGTGCTGGTGAACTGCTCCATCGTGGATGCGGTCTCCTCCAGGCAGGAGGCCTGTGATTCGGTGCGCTGGGACATGTTGTCATTGCCGCTGGATATCTCTTCAGATGAGTTGGAGATAATGCTGCTGGATTCAAGGATTTTGGCAACGATCTGGTTTAGCTGGTCGATGGTCTGGTTGATGTTGCCTGCCAGACGACCAAAAGAACCCTCATAGGCGGTATTGGCTCTCTTGGTGAGATCGCCTTTTGAGAGTGCATCCAGTACGGTTACTGTCTGATTGATGACCTGGTCAGTTACATCCAGCAGTTCATTGATGCCGCCCCCCAATGCATTGAAGAACCCGGTCTTGCCTTCAAGGTTAACGCGCTGGCTGAGGTCGCCATTACGTGCAGCACTCACGATATCAGCCACCTCTTGCTCCACGGCCAGCTCCTGGGTGCGGTCACTCCACTCCACTGCCGTTCCCATGCGGTTTCCGTCGGCATTGATTACCGGGTTGGCGATGATGCGCATGGTGCGAGGACCAATAGGGAATTCGAACTCAAGACTGCCGCTCATGTTCGCCAACAGGTTTTGCTGGTGTATGGGGTTTTTATGGAAGATATCTATATTGTTGCCCAGGATCTGACTGGCATCAAAGTCTGTCAGAACCTGACGGATATCCTCTTCGGCATCCTGAAATAGCTGTTGTACGGCCTTGTTGAGGTAGATGATATTGTTGTCGGCATCGGCCACCATGACGTTGCCGGAGACATGATCCAATGCCACCTTGATGCGGTTGGTCTCTGCAGCATGTCTTCGTTCGGTCTCAATCTGCTCTTTGAGGTTCTCCTGCATGGTTTTGAGGGCGCTGAGCAGCTGCCCCACTTCATCCTTGGTTTTAACATCTATGGGGTTATCCAGTTTGCCGCTGGCGATGGCGCCAGCGATCTCTATAGCCCGGTTAAGGGGCTTGGTGATGGAGCCGGTGATCAATAAAACGCCGCCCATGCTTAATAACACCAGAACACCCAAAACAACATTGATAATATTTTGCGACAGGTTGATCTCTTCACTGGAATCCTTTGCCAGGGATTGGATCTCCTGATTGGCAGAAACCACTTCCGAGCTGAGTTTTTTGACTTGGTTTAGATCGCTGGAGAGGTTGTTTATGCCAGAGACCTGGGCATTGATGTTTTTGGTGAACTCCTTCATCTTATTGACTGTTGTACTCAGACTGATGAGGGCCTCTCTGCGCATGGTCTCTTCGATGTCGCCTACGGCATCGGTTACATCATCCAGACTGTCTTTGGCTAACCCTTCAGGAAGTTCTGCGCCAACTTCACTGACGTCAGCTGCCAGCTCCTGCAGGGTGGCTGAGAGCTGCTTGATCTTGCGTTCCAGTACTCTGACCGTCATGTTGGTGCGATTGATGTCATCAACCACGGCCAGCATATCGCCAGAGATTTGGGACAGGTCGCTGTCGGCCTTTACAATGCTGGACTCGGTGGAGCGTGAATTCCTAACGCCGGTAGTGGACTTCTCTACCACTTGTGAAAAGCCCTTGCCCAGGTTGGTGAATGAAAAGATCGTCAGGGCGAGTACGCAGGCCAGCAGTATGCTGATGACGATGCCCCCACCTAACATTCTCTGTTTTATTGTCATGAGTGAACCCCTGATAGATCTGGGTAATTAGCCCTAAAAAGAGCAGCTGAAATCTATGTGACAACTACCCCTTTTAGGACAATGAGTTGAAGGAAATCCTATTTGCCAGCTTCCTTTGCATACATGCCAACAGCCTTGTTCATGTTTTTGAGCAGTGGCAGGTTGGTATTGGCCAGCACTTCAATCTTCTCTTTTGGAATACTGGTGGTTTTGGGGTCTGCCCCATAGGTTACGATGGGTTTGAACTTTGCCCAGAGTCCCTCGACAACTGCAAGCTGAGCGAGGATGCGGGGCTGTGTGGTTGCTGATAAACCAAGGGTCTCATCACCGTCACGCAGGCCTTTCAGGGTGCGCTCAAACAGGCTGTAGGTCTCCAGCAGGCTGAGTTTGTTGTCATCTACGTTATAGCCGTAGGCTACCAGCAGGAACTCTTTGCTCATCTTCTGGGTCAGCATGCGCTGTTTACCCGAGAGGTTAAGGGTAGCTGCCAGACTGGGGTCTGATTTAAGCCCGCCCTTCTTGGCATCTTTTTCATAGAGTCCAACGGCCTTGTTCATCTCTTTGAGCAGGGGCAGGTTGTTTTTGGCCATAGTGGCTACCTGATCCTTAGTGACAGCTTTGCTCTTGAGGATGGCTTGGACGACCGGGTAGAACCCAGCCCAGATGGTATCAACCTTGTCGAGCTGGCGCAGGATGCGCTTGGCGTTGGTGGGGGGCAGATGCAGTTCACTGCTGCCGTTGCGCAGACCCTTCAGGGTTTTGTCAAACAGTCCGGAGGTCTTTGCCAGATTGGCCAGGTTTTTTTCGGTGTCAATGCCAAGAGCGACCAGCATGATCTCTTTGCTCATCTTCTGGCTCAGCATGCGCTGCTTGCCTGAAAGATTGAGAACTACACCATATTCAGCTGAAGTGGGGCCGTCTGAGGCCAGGCTCACAGGGACTATACAAAATAGCAGTAGCAGAGCAAGAAGCAATGCTCCTGTGGTCTGCAAGGGTTTTGAGGATTTAGTGTGTAACATTTATAACTCTCCTAAGCATGTGGAACAGGTTTGCATCCAAAGCCTTCTATAGGGCAGGAGATATGATCTGGCATGAATGCGGATGACATATTTTTTATAGCCCTATGACTTACACGGTATCATGTTTTTATTAGCAGGTCTTATTCAAGAATCCTGGAAACGGTGCTTGCTGTCCAGGCTGCATCACCAATGGGTGGACGACCAAAGTCTGCCCAGAGTTGGGCCATCTGAGGCAGGGAGATGGCATTGGATTGGAACTCAAGGGCTTCGCGCCGCAAGGCTGCGATATAAGCGCTGTTTCCAACCAGATTTACCAGCTGTACCAGGTTTAGTGTGACCCCATGTTCGGTTTGCAGGATGTCTAAAACATCATCAAAACCGTGGATTGCCAGTAGTTCCTGGGTGGTTTCAATCAGTTTCTGGTTCTGTTGATTGGTGCTGACAGATTCTTCAACAGGCTCTTGTTTAACGGTGTTGATGCGGGTGTTTGGCTCTCTGTTTTCCTGTAGGAAGACGTGTGTACGGTGGAACTCTTCAACGGCTTCATGAGTGAAATCATTGGCCAGGTCAGGGTGGGACTTATTCAACCTGTCTAATAAGTCTGCACCCTCTTCCAGTGCTTCCAAAAAATCAGCAATGTTTTTGTTGGCCATTGTTAAGTCTATACCGTATCTGTCTTTAATATGACTTTTGGATCGGCAGTCCCCGCTTTTTCTTTAGGCTGTGGTTTGCAGTTGTAGCCTGGTGAGTTGTTGCCAGCTATAGATGGGGCCATCTGTGCAGACGTAACTGCTGCCCAGATAGCAGTGGCCGCATTCGCCAACACCGCAGTGCATGCGTCTCTCCAATGCAAGCCAGATGTTCTCTGGGGGAAGTCCATTTTGTACAAAGTGGTGGCCTACGGCATTCATCATCACCTCTGGGCCACAGGTCAGAATGGCCTCAGGATGCCCCCCGAGTTTTACCGTCATCTCCTGCAGATGATCCAGTGGGGTGCCTGCAAGTTGCTCTTGGCTTGAAGGGTGGTCAAAGGTTTCGAGTATAGGCATATACATATGCCAGGCTGAGCGTTCATATTTCAGAACCTGATCAGCAGGTGAGCGGCTGCCATAGATCAGTGCAACCTGGGTGTTGTTGCTATTGATCAGATGATCTGCTATAGCGGCCAGTGGCGGCAGCCCTATGCCACCAGCGATGATCAATATGCGCTTCCCCAGCAGTTGATCCAGTGGCCAGCTATTGCCAAAGGGGCCGCGAAAACCGATGAGATCTCCGGCATTACAGTTGAAAAGTGCGGAGGTCAGCGTGCCTGCCCGGCGGATCAGCGCCTTGAACCTTCCCTCTGCATCGGGCAGTGAAAGGTAGGTGAATGCTGCTTCGCAATGACCGGGGAGGGTGAGGGTAAAGAATTGTCCAGGTCTGGCTGAGTGGTTGATGCCGTTGACGGGTTCAAAGGTGAAATGACTGGATGCCTCGCCATCATCATAGATTTCAGTGATGCGGATGAGCTGTGGTGTCATGAGCGTTTTCATAGCGTGGCTGAAATTCTTTTCATAACGGAGTGGACTCCAATGACACCGGGGCAGGTCTTCTCACAGCGGCCACAGCCGGTACAGCCGTATCGGTCGAAGGTTTTTGTATACTCATTGGAAAATTTATGGAACCAGAAGCGCTCCACGCGTTGACCGGCGGTAGCGCTTGGATTGTGGCCGCTGGCCTCGCGCTGGAAGGCGTCATAGAGGCAGGAGTCCCAGCAGCGTTCACGCTCAAAACCATCGGCAACAGGGCGGTCATAGCTGGTAAAACAGGAGCAGGTGGGGCATAGATTGGTGCAGCCAGAGCAGGTCAGGCACTGCAACCCCATGGCCTGCCAGGTCTCTGCGGGAACTTGGGCCTGATTGATGCGCTGGATGCCGGTCTCAATATGTGTTGCAGAGGGAAACCGGGCGGCAACCTGCTGCTCCTGTTTGTTGCGCCGGGTGATGTGATGGCTCTCCGCGGCCTTTAGTTCCAGCCCCTGAATCAATGCCTCTCCTGCTGGGGTATGCACCATGAGCAGCCAGCTTGCATCCTGCTGTTGATGGCAGACCAGATCGGCCAGACCATCCCGGACAAAGGGGCCGGCATCTACAGTCGGGCAGAAACCGCCCTCACAGGGCATGTTGCAGTCGATGCCGACCAGCAGCGTGGCCCTGCGGCGTGCCTGATAGTAGGGATCCTGCCGGAAAAACCGGTCCTGATAGGCGATGGCGCAGAGGTCGCAACTCCGAACGCCAAACAGTATTTGCGGTTCTGGCTCAGGCAGGGTCTCTTTAAAGTCACTGCCATCAAACTGGAAGAGTATCTCCCGGTCTGGAAAAAAGAACTGCTTGGCAGGATAGGTTGGGAGCAGGGGGCGCTCAGTAGTGACTGATTTGGTCTTGCTGGTCAGGGGTAGCCAGTTCAGTTCGGTGGAACCCTCTGTGTACTGCGGGGTAAAGAGTGACCGCTGTGATGCCAGATGGTCACGCAGCTGATCAATATCATCCAGCAGAAAGGCCTTCATTTTGTCCCATCCTCCAGATTGGTGACCCGTACGGCGCAGGCCTTGAGTTCCGGCATCTTGGTGACGGGATCCTGTGCGTTATTGGTCAGTCTGTTGGAGGGAGCCTCTTTGAAATGATAGGGCATGGCGACGGTTCCGGGCGGAACCTCATCGGTGATGACGGTGCGTGTCTCCACTTCACCGCGTCGTGAGCTGATGCGTACTCTTGTTTGTGGTCTGATCGCAAGCGCCTGTGCATCGGCCGGGTTTATAAAGAGGACACCGCTGGGTGTCTCCCGCTCCAGCAGTGGAGACTTGCGGGTCATCGAGCCGCAGCCGTAATGAAAGTGGAGCCGGGTGGTGGTGAAGAAGAGAGGGTACTCTTCGTCGGGCATCTCGGCCGGATCAGCATGACTGACCGGGATGAGCCGCCCTTTGCCGCGGCTGAATTGCTTGCTGTGCAGCAGTGGGGTGCCATTGGGCGCTGCTTCATTGCAGGGCCACTGCAGCCCATAGTTTGCCGCCAGTTTGGGGTAGCTCATCCCCTGATAGAGGGGTGACAGGGCGGCTATCTCATTGAAGATTGCCTCTGCACTCTCCCAGTTCATGCCGTTATAACCCAGGCGGCTGGCCAGCCCGCCCAGTATCTGCCAATCGGGTTTTGCCTCGCCAGGAGCGGGTATAGCGGGTTGTATGAGCTGTACCCGGCGTTCGCAATTGGTGAAGGTGCCCGCTTTTTCGGAGAAGGCGGCGGCGGGTAGAATCACATCAGCCATGGCGGCGGTTTCCGTCATGACCAGCTCGACAACCACCAGCAGATCCAGTGCGGCCAGGGCTTGCTGGACATGGTGCTGGTCGGGGTCTGTGACAACGGGATCCTCGCCCATAATGAGCATGCAGCGCACATCACCACTCAGCGCTCCTTTGGTCATGCCGAGAGAGGTCAGGCCTTTGCACTCTGGTAGTTTTTGTTGCCAGCTGGCGGCAAACTTCTCCCTGCTTGCGGGAGCTGCAACCTCCTGATAGCCGGGGAAGACATTGGGCAGCGCCCCCATATCACAAGCGCCCTGGACATTGTTCTGTCCGCGCAGTGGGTTGATGCCGGTGCCTTCACGGCCGATCTGGCCTGCCACCAGGGCCAGGTTGGAGATGGAGATGACGTTGTTGGTGCCCGTTGTGTACTGGGTGATGCCCATGCCGTAAGTGAGCAGGGCGCACTCTGCCTCGGTGTACATGCGGGCGGCTGCGATGAGTTTCTCCTCCGGTACGCCGGTGATAGCAGCCACCCGCTCGGGGGGGTACTTGGCCACCTTGGCGCGCAGCGCCTCCTCGTTTTCACAGCGGTTGCTCAAAAACTCCGTCGCCTCCCAGCCGTTGGCAAAGATGATCTGTAACAGGCCGTTGATGAGCGCGATGTTTGTGCCCAGTTGCAGCTGCAGATGGAGGTCGGCCATTCGGGCGAGACGTGTCAGGCGGGGGTCGACCACCAGTAGTTTGGTGCCCGCCAGCTTGGCCCGGATGATGCGCCCGCCCAATATGGAGTGGTTTTCGGTGGGATCACAGCCAAAGATGACAATGAGGTCTGCCTTCTCAATATCATCAATGGAGTTGGTCATGGCGCCAGAGCCAAGGGTCTGGCGCAGGCCCGCTACGGAGGGGCTGTGACAGATGCGGGCGCAGTGATCAACATTGTTGGTGCCCAGCGCGGCACGGGCAAATTTCTGTGCTGCGTAGCAGTCTTCGTTGGTGGCGCGGGCGCAGGCGATAATGCCGAGCGCGTCGGCCCCTTTTTCAGCAATGGCGGTTGAGAAGGCCTCAGTAATAACCTGGTAGGCCTCATCCCATGAGGCGGGACGGAATGTGTCGTTCTCTTTTATAAGTGGCGTTGTTATGCGGTCAATGGGGTCTACTGCAAAGGCGGTACTCCACCCTTTTGTACAGAGCTTTCCCTGGCTGACCGGGTGGTTGGCCAAAGGCTCTACACCTGTGATCCTGCCCTGTTCGACCCGTAACCCGATGCCACAACCCACCCCGCAGTAGGGGCAGATGCTGCTGGTGATTTTGGATATGTTGTGTGAGGCGGTATCCATAGTGATGGGTTGCAACCCTCTGAGTTAAGCTACCTTCCTGCAACATTTTATTATATAGCGCAAACGGGACTATTTTGCGCGCTCTTTACAACTATTGGATAACCTGCGCTTCACCTACAAAAAGGATCTCTGCAAATTCACGGTTCAGCGATTTACTGTAGAAGTTTTTCATGACGGCAGCATCATCGGCATAACGAATGGTATCGCCTTTTTAACGCTGGTTTTGGGTGCGGCCAACCAGATGTTTTTACCATCTTGATCCACTTCGATATAGGTGTAGCAACCGCTGTCCATGGTGCTGATGACCTGGCTCTCTATGACGCCGAGTGGTTGCCCAGGGGCGGCCTGGGTCACTGCGGCTGCGGCGGCCGTGCTGGCGGGTGTCGGGTGTGCGCCCTCAAGTTGAACGGTGCTGGCGAAGAGTATCTCGGGAAAGGTTCTGTTCAGGGTCTTGCTGAAGAAGTTACGCATGACGCTGCCCTTGCTATAGCTTACGACATCACCCTCTTTAACCTCCATCGCCTTGCCGGCAATCCACTCCTTTTTCTCTTTACCCTCGACATGCAGATAGGTGTACCCCGTCACGTTGATGACCTCAAGCACCTTGCCAATGTTTGGCAGGGCGGCATTGCTGGCTGCGTGAGTGCCCATATTGCCTGCGCTGGCAGTGGCTGTGATAAGGGTGGCGCACAGCGCCAGGATGAGGATTAATCTATTCATGTTTGGGACTCCGTGGATAAGAATAAAAAAGTAGCACTATATATTGGGTTATGGCAATGGGTATTTGTCTGACAATTTGGCCAGGAGTTCCCGTAGCGCGTGGCCACGGTGGCTGAGGCGGTTCTTGACCTCTGGCCGCAGCTCGGCAGAGCTGCAGTAGTGATCGGGTACAAAAAAGAGCGGATCGTAGCCGAAGCCGTTTTCACCCTGCGGCTGGAACAGGATCTGCCCCTCCCAGGTGCCCTGGCAGATGAGTGGTGTCGGGTCAGCCGGGTGGCGCAGGTAGACCAGCAGGCACTGGAAGCGGGCGCTACGCTCGGCTTCGGGTATATCTTTCAGCTGCTCCAGCAACTTGTCGTTATTCGCCTGGTCGCTGGCCTCTGGCCCCGCAAAGCGTGCTGAGTGGATACCCGGTGCGCCGTTGAGCGCATCGACCTCCAGCCCCGAGTCGTCGGCAATGGCGGGCAGGCCGCTGTGTTGGGCGGCATTACGGGCCTTGAGGATGGCGTTTTCCACAAAGGTCAGTCCCGTCTCTGCAATGTCCGGTACGTTGAAATCGCTCTGTGGTATAACCTGGATCTGTTGGCTGCTGAGCAGTTGATTGATCTCTTTGACCTTGCCGGCGTTGCCACTGGCCAATACAACACGATGGTGATGTGGTTTAGGGTCCACGTTTTTGCGCCTGTTAAGCCAGTGCTGCACGCTGGTGTTCGAGGATCTCACTGATCCCCTTTTTGGCCAGATCCAGCATGGCGTTAAGCTCCTCACTGCGAAAGGCATGCCCCTCGGCCGTACCCTGTAGTTCAATAAAGGCGCCGGCGTCATTCATGACGACGTTCATGTCGGTTTCGGCATTGGAGTCTTCGGCATAGTCCAGATCGAGTACCGGCTCTCCGTTGTAGATGCCGACAGAGACAGAGGCGATCATGCCGTAGATGGGGTCGCTTTTGATTTTGTTGGCACTGCGCAGGGTGCCGATGGCGTCGTGCAAGGCAACAAAGGCACCACTGATGGAGGAGGTGCGAGTGCCGCCATCGGCCTGGATGACATCACAATCAAGGGTGATGGTATGCTCGCCCAGGGCCTTGAGATTAACGGCTGCGCGTAGTGAGCGGCCAATCAGGCGTTGGATCTCAAGGGTGCGTCCCCCCTGTGTGCCGCGGGATGCCTCGCGCCCCATGCGTGTGTTGGTGGAGCGGGGGAGCATGCCATATTCTGCGGTGATCCAGCCTTGCCCGGTTCCTTTGAGAAAGCGGGGCACCCTGGCCTCGACCGTTGCAGTGCAGAGCACCTTGGTGTCGCCAAACTCTACCAATACCGAGCCTTCGGCATGTTTGGTGTAGTTTCGGGTGATGGTGATAGGGCGAAGTTGATCTGGGCTGCGGCCACTGGGTCTCATAGGGTTTCCTGATTATGGTTTAAAGGATTTAATGGTATTTCTTAGGTCGTCAACAGCCTGATTGAGCGTTGAGCGTTGATTGTCGGTATGGTTGCTGTTTGCAGTTGGGTCTCCGGTTAATTTTTGCAAAGGCAGGGAGGGAACCCCCTCAATCCACTGGAGTGCGATGGCAGTGATATTGTCGCTCTCCGGGGCGGCGGTTTTTTCGGCCCGTGTTACCAGATGGTTTATGCGTTCGGTGAGTGGTTCATCCGTGTATATGCCTTGAACCAGGCTGCCGTTATCCAGCGCACCCCATAATCCATCCGAGCATAATAACAGCATATCACCCGGAAGCAGTGGTGTAGGGTTGCCATGTGAAAAATCGATAGAGAGCTGGTTGCCGCCCAGGCAGCGTGTCACATAATTGCGCTGTGGGTGGGTTGCGCACTCTAAAGAGGTAATAGCACCTCGCTTACGCAATAGCTCTACATAGGAGTGGTCTGTGGTGCGTGCCAGGATTTTTTTGTCCCGAAACAGATAGAGGCGGCTGTCGCCCGCATGCGCCCAATACAGGGTGTTCTCCTGGATGAGTGCAACCACTGCGGTTGTACGGGGTTTTATGGGGGGCTTCTGTGCCTTTCCGTAGGCGATAATCTGTTCGTGGGTCCTGTTCATGACGATGGTGAGAAAGGCAGCCGGGCTTGGGATGGGCTTGCGTGCCTCGGTAAACATCTCTGTGCAGGTGTCCATCAGTATTTGAGCAGCCACCTCTCCCTTTGGATGGCCGCCCATGCCGTCAGCCAGACAGATCAGTACACTGTTGATGGATTCGATCAGGGCGCATCTGTCCTGGTTTGTTGATCGATTACCAATAATCGTTGTGCTTGCAGTTTTATAACCGATCTCTCTCATTTTGGATCTTTTTTGCTGATATCGGATTTATTCGTGGCGGAAGCTGCGGGGCGGCCGCTTTTGTTGGTCAGGGCAGCTAGTAGATCCCCGGCATTTTGTGGCCGTTGATGATGATCAATCTCCATTGCCCAATCCATTGCCTCCAATAAATATACAGGATAACGCTGTTTATGTTTTTTTATGGCAGGGATCAGCCTCTCTTTGGCATGACGTTTGATGGCAGACGGTGGTGGCTTGCCTTCAATGCAGGCGCGCATGGTGGCGCCGATGGCGTAGACATCGCTCCAGGGGCCAATGTTGCCTGATGCGTAGTACTGTTCAATGGGGGAGAAGCCTGCTGTAATAACCCGGCTGGTTTTAATGTTGTTGGTTTTGGTGATGTGGTGTATCGCACCAAAATCCAGCAACAGTGGGTTGCCTCCGGGGCGCAGGTGGATATTCCCAGGTTTGATGTCAAGGTGAAGTTGATTGTGTGAGTGGATCAGGCTTAAGGCATCAAGGATGGGGGGAAAGACAGTCATGATGAATGTGGTGCTGAGATTGCCTCCACGCTGCTTGATATAGCCCCCCAGGTTTTTTCCAGGTTCGTAATCCATCACCAGATAAGCGGTCTCGTTGGCAAGAAAAAAGTTTCGTACCTTTACCACATTGGGGTGTTGCAGGTTGGAGAGTACTTTGGCTTCCTGGTAAAAGAGCTTGCGCCCATGATGGAAGGCGTTTTGCTGTTTTGCACTGTTGGCAATGGTGATCCGGTTGGCGCTGTTGCGTGAGGCTGTCTTCTTGGGCAGATACTCTTTGATGATAACGCGCTCTTGAGTGTCCTCATCTTCAGCAAGGTAAATAAGACTGAATCCTCCACTGCCAATCATCTTTACAATGGAGTAGCAGTCTATAATGGTGCCTGCTGGCAGACTGTTACGGGGCTGTGTCATTAAAAGATTATCAATAATTGCAGGTGCAAGGAGATGATTGGCGCACTATGATATATGCTTTCAAGGCTTAACCTGATTAAGTGTATTTGTTCTTCTGTTTTATGATGTATAAGGGGCGATGATGGTTCACAGTATGACCGCTTTTGCGCGAAAGGAAAATAGAGATGAGCAGGCAGAGTTGATCTGGGAGATTCGGTCGGTAAATCATCGTTATCTGGAGATATTTGTGCGCCTGCCAGAGGAGCTGCGGGCGATAGAGCCACTGGTTCGGGAGCAGATTAACAAGCGTTTGGGGCGCGGCAAGCTTGATTGTAGCCTGCGCTTTAAGCCGGTACAGGGTGCGGTGGCCGGGATTGAGGTCAATGAGCGATTGGCGACCCAGGTGATGGAGGCAGCCGACAAGGTTGGGCATCTGCTGCATGAGGCGGTTCCGCCCTCTATTATGGATGTGCTTCGTTGGCCAGGGGTGATGACAGTAGCGCCTCAGGATCTGTCGCCTGTTCAAGGGCAGGCCACACAGCTGCTTGATCAGGCGTTGGATGTGCTTGTTGAGACCCGCCAGCGTGAAGGTGAGCGTCTGGCTGAGCTGATCCAGCAGCGTTGCGTCACCATGCGTGACCAGGTGGGCAGGGTAAAGCAGCGGATCCCGTCTGTGTTGGAAGGCATTCGTGAGCGGCTGCGTAGTCGCCTAAGTGAGCTGAGTGATGAGTTGGATCCTGGTCGACTGGAGCAGGAGATGGTGCTGCTGACCCAGCGTCTGGATGTAGATGAAGAGCTGGATCGCTTGTACACTCATCTGGATGAGGTTGAACGGGTGCTTCAGCAGCAGGAACCCGTTGGCCGCCGACTGGACTTTCTGATGCAGGAGCTCAACCGTGAGGTGAATACATTGACCTCCAAGTCAAATGACACAGAGATGACCCAGCTTGCTGTGGATATGAAGGTGTTGATTGAGCAGATGCGCGAGCAGATACAGAATATTGAATAAGATTAAATGAAAGGCACTCTTTTTATCGTTTCCGCCCCTTCGGGGGCAGGCAAGACCAGCCTGTTAAAAGAGCTGGTGACGGCTGATTCGCTGCTTAATATTTCAGTCTCCCATACCACCAGAGCAAAACGGCCGGGAGAGGAGGATGGCAGGGATTATCACTTCATTGAACAGGCAGATTTCCTGCGGATGATTGGTGAGGGTGCCTTCATGGAGCATGCGCAGGTGTTTGATAATTACTATGGAACTGCTGAGGCTGTAGTGAGAGAGCGTCTGGAAGCCGGGCAGGATATGGTATTGGAGATTGATTGGCAGGGAGCGCGACAGGTTCGCAACCGCATGCTGGGTGCTGTATCCATCTTTATTCTGCCTCCCAGCCCCCAGGCGTTGCATGAGCGCCTGAGTGCGCGTGGCCAGGACAGTGAAGAGGTGATTGCCCGCCGCATGCGCGATGCAAAAAATGAGATGTCACACTATGCCGAGTATGATTACCTGGTGATAAATGATGATTTCTCAACTGCCTTAAAGGAGCTGGATGCCATCGTGCGCAGCTTGCGCTTGCGGCAATTGATCCAGGCAGAGAGATTGCAGCCGCAGCTAAGTGCTCTACTAGCCTGAATGGCCTGAATACGTTACACTTCGCCTTTATAGATGGGGCTGAGTGCGGTCCCTGTTTTTCGCCCCGCCAAGGGCCAATGTTTTTCCCGGAGTTAAATTATGGCGCGTATCACAGTAGAGGATTGTTTGGAAAATGTGGACAACCGATTTCATCTGGTTCTGCTGGCAAGCAAGCGCGCACGTCAATTGGTAAATGGTGTTGATCCACTGGTACCCTGGGAAAATGACAAGCCAACGGTTGTGGCGCTACGTGAAATCGCTGAAGGTCTGGTAGATGATGCAACCATCAATCCGCCGCAAGAGATCATTGACCCCGAGCAGGCGCTGAGTGCAGAGATGGCCGAGATGGCAGAAGCGAACGCCGCTGCTGCCAGTGGGGAGTAAACGAGAGCTCAAGGGTGAGCCGGTTCGGTCTCTTTCATACATGACCGAGAGAGGAGTTGATGCTTTTCAAAGGATGATTAAACGGTTCAAATGCTTGGCCGACGGCTGGAATTACTCTCTTCGTCTTCACTAAAGCAGTACGGTTACGTGCCAGATGGCCCCTACCAAATCTTTTCCAGATGCCAAGCCAGATGACTCGCATCCCTCAATCGATGGGTTTTGTAAGTCTCTAAGCTCTTACCTCTAACCGGATCAAATCCATGAGGTGCGCCGCGCCTTTCAGTTTGGCAGTGAAGCCCATAAAGGCCAAACACGCAAAACCGGCGAACCTTATATCTTCCATCCGCTGGCTGTAGCTTGCATCCTGGCCGAGATGCACATGGATCATAAGTGCCTTATGGCCGCCATTCTGCACGATGTCATTGAGGATACCCCCACTGCAAAAGATCAGCTGATTGAACTCTTTGACGAAGAGATTGCGGAGCTGGTGGATGGGGTCAGCAAACTGACCCAGATTGATTTCAAGACGCATGCTGAGGCTCAAGCCGCCAGCCTGCAGAAGATGCTGCTGGCGATGACCAAGGATATTCGCGTCATCCTGATTAAGCTGGCAGACCGTCTGCACAACATGCGCACACTGGGTGTTATGCGCCCGGAAAAGTGCCGTCGAATCTCACGTGAAACCCTGGAGATCTATGCGCCGATTGCCAACAGGCTGGGCATCAATACGATGCGTCTGGAGCTTGAGGAGCTGGGTTTTCTGGCGCATTGGCCCATGCGATACCGGGCCATAAAAAAGGCGGTGGCGGATGCGCGAGGTCATCGCAAAGAGGTGTTGGGTACGGTTGAAACGGCAATTCAGGAGTGTCTGCGCCAGGAAGGGTTGCCGGGTGAGGTGATTGGCCGGCAAAAGCACCTCTACAGCATCTACAATAAGATGCGGACAAAAAAGAGCTCCTTCTCGGAGGTGGTTGATGTCTTTGCCTTTCGCATCACGGTAGACAAGGTCGATACCTGTTATCGGGTGCTGGGCGCGGTACATAATCTCTATAAACCCATGCCGGGCCGCTTCAAGGATTTTATTGCGATACCCAAGGCCAATGGTTACCAATCGCTGCATACCGTACTGTTCGGGCCGCATGGAATGCCCATCGAGATCCAGATCCGTACCGGAGAGATGCATCAACTGTCCGAGTCAGGCATTGCCGCCCACTGGATGTATAAAACGGGTGATGAAGGGAGCGGCTCCGCCCAGGCCAGGGCTACAGAGTGGGTAAAAAATCTGCTGGAGATGCAGAAGGGTGCAGGCAATTCACTGGAGTTCCTTGAGCACGTCAAGGTTGACCTGTTTCCTGATGAGGTCTACGTCTTTACCCCACGAGGCGAGATCATGGTGCTGGCCAAGGGGGCCACAGTGATTGATTTTGCCTATGCCGTCCACACGGATGTGGGTAACCAATGTGTAGCGGCTAGGGTAGACAGGCGGTTGGCGCCTCTGCGTAGCCGCATCTACAATGGGCAGACCGTTGAGGTTATCACTGCACCAGGTGGCACGCCTAATCCGGCATGGCTGAATTTTGTGGTGACCGCAAAGGCGCGAGCCAATATCCGAACCTACCTGAAAAATCTTCAGCGGCAGGAGGCGATCAACTTGGGCCGCCGATTGCTGGAGGCAGAGTTGCATGCCTATGATCAGTCGCTGGATGGTATTCCAAGGAGCAAGGTGTAGCAGCTTCTATCTGAGTTTAAACACCATGATCTGGATGATCTGTTGGCAGATATTGGGTTGGGCAACCGCATGGCCCGATTGGTTGCTCGCCGTATGGCAGGCCCAGATGCTGAACGTGCAGAAGAGATTATTGATCATGAGAAGCCGGCAGGTCAGTTGGCGATCAAGGGCACAGAGGGGATGGTGGTCAATTTTGCCAAGTGCTGCAGACCTATCCCGGGTGATGCCATTATCGCGGTATTTAATCCAGGGAGCGGGATGAGTGTGCATCGGCAGGAGTGCCCCAATCTGGGTGATTTTCGCAAGGGAGGCGAGAGTTGGCTGGATGTCTGCTGGGAAGAGGATGTGGATACCGAATTTAGCACAGAGATCCGTATCGAGGTGGGTGCCAAACGGGGTGTCCTGGCAACGGTTGCAGCCTCTATTGCAGAGATGGGGTGCAATATTGAAAATGTCAGTATTGAAGAGAGAGATGGGCTTTCATCCACGCTGGATTTTATTATTGCTGTTCGAGGGCGCAAACACCTGGCGAGAATTATTTGCCATCTGCGCTCGTTATCGCCTGTCATGCGCATAACCAGAGCACAGGGTTGATGTTTTTATGCATAGAACACTAGAAAAACAGGAAATAATCCATGTCTAGAGAAATAATCCGTACCGACCAGGCTCCGCAAGCGATCGGCACCTACTCCCAAGCGGTCAAAAGCGGATCAACCGTCTATCTGTCTGGGCAGATACCATTGGTACCCGAAACCATGGAGATGGTGGAGGGTGATATTGAAATACAGATTCGGCGGGTATTCGATAACCTGCAGGCCGTTGCAAGGGCGGCCGGGGGAGAGCTTGCTGATGTGGCCAAGCTGAATGTGTTCCTGACAGATCTGGCACATTTTCCGGTGGTGAACAGTGTGATGGCGGACTATTTCTCAGAACCCTATCCAGCGCGTGCTGCTATCGGTGTGGCTGCGCTTCCAAAGGATGCAGCGGTCGAAATGGATGCCGTTATGGAGCTGGATGGCGGCTAAGCTACTGATCCAGCGCCAGACCTTTCAACACTGCGGCCGTCAGCTCTTCGGTTACAAATTTTGTTAGTGCGGCATCTGCGCCGCTGGCTTGTGCGTTCTCACTGCAGACGGCGCCTGAAAGTGAGGTATGCAGCAGGATGTAGATGGATGATAGTGCCTGATCTTTTCTAAGCTCACGGGTTAGGGAGTACCCATCCATCTCCGGCATTTCGATATCAGAAATAATCAAATCAACAGTGCGCTCTTCCTCTTGGAGGGCTTTTAGTTTGTGTAGTGCATCCTTGCCATCCAGTGCTGTTATATAGCCAAGACCAATCATATCCAGTGTGCGCGTGACCTGTTTGCGCGCCAGGCTGGAGTCATCCACGACCAGCACAAGCTTCTGCTGTAGCTGTTCCAAGAGCCCTGGGTCTAAATCAAATGTTTGGTCATGGGGCTCCTCATAGGGTGCTACAGAGTTGAGTGCACGTTCGATATCTATGATCTCCACCAGCTGGTCATCGATCCGTGTGACGCCGGTAATATAGCTTGCATGGCCCGAGGCTCTGGGTGGCGGCAGGATATCTTTCCAGTCCAGGGAGATGATGCGCTCCACTTTGCTGACAAGAAACCCCTGTAGTGTGCGGCTGAATTCAGAGATGATAATGGAGTACGGGCTTAAATCGGAATGGTTGCTGATGGGGCGCATTCCAATTGTAGCCGCAAGATCAATGACCGTTAGAGGATGTCCTCGCAGGCGTGCTATGCCCACAACAGCAGGGTGAGAACCGGGCAGCTTGTTAAGCGGCTCATAAGGTATGATCTCTTTCATTTTAAGGACGTTAATAGCAAAAAGCTGCCTCGTTCCAATATGGAATAACAGCAGATCCTGGCGATTATAGGTATCTTTTGTTGGGGTGGTTTTGGCCATTAATTTCCTGCACAGATAGGGTTGTCAGCTTATTTAAGAATAGACCAGACAGGTTGAAAATGGCAGCACGCCAATGGTTATGCCGGATAATGAATCAACCCACTCGGCCAAGCATGCGTTTACGAAACTTGACGCCGTATTGAGCAGCCAATACCTCACACGCTTTGATATCCACGCCTTCAAGTCCATCCAGTGCGGTAGCGGTAACGTCGCTTATGTAGTGTGGTGCCTGTTTCAAAAAATCCAGCATGCTTTCATAAGAGTCAGGCAGGGCGGGCTGGCAATGCCGGTCATAAATAGTTCTGTTTTGGGCATTCATTGAGACAGACAGGGCATCTACACATTCGCCTAGCTCGGGCAGAACATTCCGCTTGTGAACCAGGTTAGCCAATCCATCCGTATTGACTCTGACGCGCACCCCTTTGGATTTAATGAATTTTGCAACCTCGATTAATACCTTGAGGCGTATTGTGGGTTCGCCAAAGCCGCAAAAGATGATCTCGGGGTACTCCGTGGGGTCACCAATGGATGCGATGATTTCAGCAGTGGCGGGCCGATGATCAATGGTGAGGTTGTAGCCTTTCACCTCTGGGTGCCCCAGGGTTTTGGGGCAGAAGTCGCATACAAGCGTACAGCGGTTGGTAATGCTGAGATAGAGGCGCCCCTCTATCTGATAACTGATGGTCTGTGTCACGGCAGGATTTTTCTAGGATTGTTGCTTCAACTCATTGGAGATGCGCTGGCAGAGCCGCTTAAAGTTGTGGAAAGCGGCTTCATCAAGCGCTGCACTATTTGCACCGTTATCAGTATACATTAATCCTATAGGGCGGGTTTTGGAAAACAGTGACATGGCAAAAAAGTTTTCTGACTCAAGCAGGCTGTAGCTTTGTTGAGGAATCAGTCGGGCATGTTTGGCCCACTTTTCCGGGGTCATCCAGATGGATTGCGGTTTGCGCAGAAGGAGACTGAACAGATCCTGTTGGCTGATGTTGGTTCTGAATTGCTCTATTTTTGAAGGCTCACCACTGTTCAGGGTGGTTCGGGTTGCCAGCTGTTTGCGATCTTGTGTCAGTGTAATAAAGGCGACACGACTTAACCCCTCCAGTTTCTGAATATCGAGCATGGTGCGTGAGATGAGATGTCGGGCAGGCCTGGTGCCGGCTTGATTCCGGCGCTCTGTTGCAGCGGGTGCCGGAGGGCGGGTATTGGGGGAGACTGGGGCCGGGTCGGGTTGGTGCTTCTGTTGGTGTTCTGTTCTGGTCGCTGCAGGGTGTTGCTTGATCTTCTGGGGTACAAAGGCCAGATTGAATGCAGTGCAGGGAAGATCCAGTGCCCCTGTTTTGCGTGCTATTTCAGCTGCAATGCTGTGAATCTTTGAGGTGAATCTGTCCGGGGTGGCATTCAGGTATTCTGCAGCCAGCTTCAATGCCTCAATGGTTGTATTGTGTTGCCAGCCCTGCCCGGAAGTCTGGCTGATCCTGTAGGCGAGGTCTATGCAGATTTTCCTTTCCAGATTGGTGTGGTCAGGCTGATAGATCAGTGGATCCAGGTTGCTGAGGTTCCATTGCTGACGAAGGGCGTTATTCAGCTCATTTACCGTCAGACCGAGGCATGAGGTGATGGCCTCATGGATTGGCGTTCCATTATCAGAAAGCGACTGTATTTTCTGTGCTATGGGGGAGGGGTTTACCCACAGCGCCATTTCACCCATGTTATTTAGAAGTGCCATAGTGAACACCTCATTGGCATGAGGACTTTTCTGTTGGGTGGCTATATAAGAGGCATAGTATGCTGCGTGTATGGCCTGACTATAACAGCGAGCAATGCCTTTGCGTTGGTGCGCTGAATACTGGTTATTGATTCTGGGGAGAGTGGCTGCCGTGTTGGCCAGCCATGTCATGCCTAACAGTGGAATCGCACGGCCAATATCCACAACTGGGCTTCTGTTTTTATGCCGTGTTGAATTGATGGCCCGTAAGGCCGCCAGGCTAAATCCAGGGTCATGCTTGATAACATCAGTAAACTGTGTGTAATGTGCAGTGGAGCACAGGAGCAGCCTTTGAATCTCCTTGCATGTAGCTTTCGTTGCTGGCAGTGATACCAGCCCTAATTGCAGTAGCCACTGTTGTATCAGGTCTGACATAAAAGGGATCGTCCGGTTGCTTTTTTTAGCGTCTCACCTTCAGGTTACAGGAGATAATAAAAGGGGATGAAGGGAGGGTTCAACCGCTTTTTTGGCGTTATTCTGAACTTAATGTGTGATTACAGGCATAATTATAAGAAAGCGTTTTCTTCCTCAATATGGGCTGTTTGAGACCTGCATTGTAGAAAAATGCCACTTAATCCCGTAGAATCGCTGCAGAATATGTATGCGGCATGGGGTGGTTTTTCAAGTAAACCAGTTGATAATCTCGTTGTTTTTGCTTGCTCGGTTGTTGGGTTGACTGAGTGGGCAGGTTGGCTTCCCGACTGTTTCATTCAATATCCCATAGCTTTAAACTTGTAAAAATAGTGGAATAATCTGCCGAGAGGCAGGTGATTATTTGGGGCGAATTTTGGCAATAGGTTGTAAACAATTTAGTTGCTATCCAACGGTAATGCTGTTTCTTGTGCTGGTCACTCAAGGTGTGAGTGCGGCGGGCACTATTGTGGGGTCGAAGCATGATCTGAGTGGGCCTGCCATGCCGGGTAGTGGCAGGGATGAGATCTGCGTATTCTGTCATACCCCACATGGTTCCAATGCCGATCTTGATAATGATGGTGTTGTTGATTCAGATCATCCTACCCGTCCGCCAGCACCGCTCTGGAACAGAAAAATAACCACTATGTCGGCCTTTACGATGTATAAAAGCGCTACCCTGAATGCCAACTGCGATGCCACGCCTAGCCCACTCTCCCTGGTCTGTCTGAGTTGTCATGATGCTGCTCTTGCCACTGTTGGGCTGTTAAATAATGATGGAGCGGTAGCTGCAGTAAATGACACACACTTTTTAATGAATGAGCCTAATAGAGGTGGTATCTTTAATCCTCTTCCTAGAACATGTGCAGTGTTTTGTAATAGCGTTGGAGGTTTTGAATCTTTGCAACCCTTTTGGGAAATCGGCCCAGATCTAACGGATGACCATCCTGTCTCTATGAGCTATCCTACCCCGGATATAGACCCAGATTTCTTTGTTCCACCTGATCCACAAAGAGGCTGGAGCGATGTAAAGCTCTTCATGGGGAGAGTGGAGTGCCCCAGCTGCCATAATCCGCATGATCCGACCAATGTGCCTTTCCTGCGAAAAACAATGGCAGGTAGTGCGCTTTGCACCACCTGTCACAATAAATAGCCTCTCTGCTTTATTTGGCTCCGTGCTTTTGGCGGCGCGGCCCTTGTCCACCTTGTTTGACTCCTCTGTTGCATCCTGATTTAGCTGCCAGCTAAAAGTATATTCATCATCTCTCTTCTGCCGGTTTCTGACTGGGTTACAGAGTGGTAGACTCTGCCCATTGATATGAGAGAGGGGTCGTTATGGCTGGACATAGTAAATGGGCAAACATAAAGCATCGTAAGGCGGCCCAGGATCAGAAGCGTGCGAAGGTCTGGACCAAGTTGATTCGTGAGATCACGGTGGCTGCGCGCGAGGCGGGTGGTGATCCCGATTCAAATCCGCGTCTGCGTCTGGCGATTGATAAAGGGACCGGCGCCAATATGCCGAAGGACACCATTGAGCGCGCTATTAAGCGGGGTGCTGGTGCAGCTGATGGTGATAACTATGATGAGATCCGTTACGAAGGCTACGGGCCGGGCGGGACGGCGATCATGGTTGACTGCATGACCGATAACCGAAATCGTACCGCCTCGGAAGTCCGGCACGCCTTTTCCAAGCATGGCGGCAATCTGGGTACGGGTGGCTCTGTGGCCTATCTATTTAATAAGCAGGGAATTATCAGCTATGCGCCGGGTGCGGATGAAGATGCCGTGATGGATGCCGCGCTGGAGGCGGGTGCTGAGGATGTCATTACCCATGAGGATGGCTCCATTGATGTGCTGACAGCAGCAGAAGATTTCTCTGATATCAAGGCGGCAATGGAGAGCGCCGGGCTTGAGGCGGTGAATGCCGAGGTGACTTATAATGCGAGCACCAAGGCCGAGATGGATCGGGATGGTGCTGAAAAACTGATGCGGATGATCGATACGCTGGAGGATCTGGATGATGTGCAGGAGGTCTATTCCAATGCCGAAATCCCTGATGAAATACTGGAAGAGTTAGGCTAGCTGAGCCTCGATGATGCGCCGCATTATAGGTATTGACCCCGGTTCTCGAATAACCGGCTACGGGATCATTGAGAGTGATGGCGATCGCAGTGTGCATATTGCCAGTGGCTGCATTCGTTTGAAGCAGGATGACCTGCCACAACGCTTGGGCGCTATCTTTCGGGAGCTCTCTGATCTGATCGCAATCCACCGCCCTGCCGAGATGGCCATTGAGGAGGTGTTCGTCTCCAAGAATGCCAACTCAGCGCTAAAACTGGGACAGGCGCGGGGGGCGGCGATCTGCGCGGGGGTGATGGCGAACCTGCCGGTTGGCGAGTATGCTCCACGCACCATCAAGCAAGCCGTTGTCGGAAGTGGTGGCGCTGATAAAGATCAGGTGCAGCACATGGTCAAACGCCTGCTGAATCTCTCGTGTGAACTCTCTGCGGATCAATCGGATGCCCTGGCCGTTGCCTTGAGTCATGCTCACATGGATACGACCCTGAATCGTTTGGCTAAAGCCAGTGCAGGTGGATGGCGATGATCGGACGGTTGCGCGGGGAGATTGTCTATAAACAGGCACCGCGTTTGATGGTGGATGTCAATGGTGTGGGCTATGAACTGGATGCGCCGATGTCGACCTTTTATGACCTGCCGGAGCCGGGTCAACCCGTCGTGCTCTATACCCATCTGGCTATCCGTGATGATGCGCATGTGCTCTATGGCTTTGCCCGCGAGTCTGAGCGCACCCTGTTCCGGGCACTGCTCAAGGTGAGTGGCGTCGGGGCGAAGATGGCGCTGGCGATACTCTCCGGTATGAGTTCTGATGAGTTTGCTCGATCTGTCCAGGCAGGTGATACCGCCGCGTTGGTGCGGCTGCCGGGTATTGGAAAAAAGACCGCAGAGCGCCTGATTATCGAGATGCGGGACAGGCTGGATAAGTTAGATGTTGTTGCGCCTCTCTCATCAGTGGCTGCCACATCGGATCATCTCATCGTCGCTACTGCTGATCCGGGGAGTGATGCAGCCGATGCCCTGATTGCGCTGGGGTACAAACCGCAAGAGGCCAGCCGCATGGTGCGCAGTGTCAAAGCAGAAGGGTTGTCCAGTGAAGAGATCATCCGGGCGGCACTTAAGGCGGCAGCAGCACAATAACAATGACGCATACTATTTTCCATGTCTGACCGCCTGATTACCTCCGAAGCGCTATCGGATGATGTTACACTGGATCGCGCCATTCGCCCCAGGCTGCTGGCAGACTATGTGGGGCAGCCCGCCATGCGGGAGCAGATGGGGGTCTTCATCCAGGCGGCGCGTGCACGGCAGGAGTCGCTGGATCATGTGCTGATCTTTGGCCCCCCCGGGCTGGGCAAGACCACGCTGGCACACATCATCGCCAACGAGATGGGCGTGAATCTGCGCCAGACCTCAGGCCCGGTGTTGGAGAAACAGGGCGATCTGGCTGCGCTGCTGACCAATCTTGAGCCCCACGATGTGCTGTTTGTGGATGAGATCCACCGCCTCAGCCCGGTCGTGGAGGAGGTGCTCTATCCGGCCATGGAGGATTTCCAGCTGGACATCATGATTGGTGAAGGCCCGGCGGCACGCTCCATCAAACTGGATCTCCCCCCCTTCACGCTGATCGGTGCCACCACCCGCGCAGGATTGCTGACCTCACCGCTGCGGGATCGCTTTGGTATTGTGCAACGACTGGAGTTCTACTCCACAGAGGATCTGACGCATATTGTCGGGCGCTCGGCCAATATCCTCAACATCGAGTCAGATAAAAAGGGTGCGCAGGAGATCGCCTGCCGTTCCCGTGGCACGCCGCGTATTGCCAACCGCCTGCTGCGCCGGGTCAGGGATTATGCTCAGGTAAAGGCAGAAGGACATATCACTGCGGAGGTGGCAGACAAGGCGCTGACCATGCTCAAGGTCGATAACAACGGCTTTGATGTTATGGATCGCAAATTGCTGGAGGCGGTGATTCATAAGTTTGATGGCGGCCCGGTGGGGGTTGATAGTCTGGTAGCGGCCATTGGTGAGGAGCGGGGCACCATCGAAGATGTATTGGAACCCTTCCTGATTCAACAGGGCTTTCTGATGCGCACCCCGCGGGGTCGGACGGCCACCCAGGCGGCCTATCAGCATTTCGGTCTGCGACCAAAGCAAGAGGTTGCAGCGGCCTCTCAACCACAGGATCTATTTGACAGATGAGTGAATTTATCTGGCCGGTGCGGGTCTACTACGAGGATACCGATTCCGGGGGGGTGGTCTACTATGCCAATTACCTCAAATTTATGGAGCGTGCGCGTACTGAATTACTGCGTGAATGTGGTTTTGAGCAGGACCAGTTGATTGAGGAGGAGGGGGTACTGTTTGCGGTGCGACGTGTGGAGGCTGATTATCTGCGTCCTGCGCGTTTCAATGATGCGCTGACCGTGAGCGCCAGTGTGACATCGCATGGTAAGGTCAGCGTGACCTTCACCCAGGAGATTCGCCTGGCTGAAACCGGCCAGCTATTATGTTGCGGAGAGGTGAAGGTGGTCTGCCTGGATGCCGCCCGTTTTCGCCCCCGCTCCCTTCCAGAAAAATTATTGGCCGCATTGGCTGTGGAGTCATCCTGATTTATGTCGAACGATCTCTCTTTCGTAAACCTGGTATTGGGTGCCAGCCCGCTGGTGCAGTTGGTGATGGCGGTGCTGATACTGGCCTCCATTATCTCCTGGAGTATGATCTTTGATCGTGCCAAGGTATTGAAGAATGCGCGTCAGGCGGCGGATGAATTCGAAGGGCGATTTTGGGCCGGGGGGGATCTGAATGATCTGTTCCGCGCCGTGGATCGGGACGGCGACGATGTGAAGGGGATGGCCTCCATCTTTCATGCCGGGTTCAGGGAGTTTGCCCGCCTGCGCCAAAGCTCGGATATTGACCCCATGGCGGTTATCGAAGGTGCTCAGCGCTCTATGCGTGTTGCCTTGAGTCGGGAGATGGATTCACTCGACACCCACCTTTCCTTTTTGGCGACAGTCGGCTCAACCAGCCCCTATGTGGGGCTGTTTGGAACCGTGTGGGGGATCATGAACTCATTTCATGCCCTGGGTAATGTCAAACAGGCGACCCTGTCACTGGTTGCCCCCGGCATTGCCGAGGCGCTGATCGCCACAGCGATGGGGCTGTTTGCAGCGATTCCGGCGGTGGTCGCCTACAACCGCTACGCCAATGATGTCGAGCGGCTGAACAATCGCTATCAGGATTTTCTGGATGAGTTCACCACACTGCTGCAGCGCCAGGCTCACGTATAAAATGAGTGCTGCAGGCTACAGAGACGACCGCTAATGACTGCACAGCGACGCCGCCGTCGGCCAATGGCAGAGATCAATGTGGTGCCCTATATTGATGTGATGCTGGTGCTGCTGGTGATCTTTATGATCACCGCGCCGCTGCTGACCCAGGGGGTAAAGGTGGATCTGCCGCAGGCCGATGCCGAACCGCTGCCCGCAGAGGCGGATAATCCTGTGGTGGTCTCAATCAATGCAGCAGGGGAGTTTTTTATCGATATTGGTGAAGGCAAAGACCAGCCTGTGGATAGCAGTACCCTGGTGACACGTATTGCAGCCCTGCTCAAGTACAAACCAAAAACCCCCATCATGCTGAAGGGCGATAAAAATGTTGACTATGGTCGAATCATGCAGGCCATGGTGCTGATTCAGGCCGGTGGCGCCCCCAATGTCGGCCTGATTGCCGAGCAGCCTGAGTAACCTGCATGCGGGATATTATCAGACGTAACCCGTTGGCGGTGGTGATTGCGGTTATCATGCACATCGCTATCATCGCCTTTATGGTGATTGGTGTGGATTGGCTGGAAAAACCGGTTCAACCCAAGTCAAATGTCGATATAGTCCAGGCCAAGGTGATTGATCAATCCAGGGTTGATGCTGAAGTTGAGAAGCTGAAAAAAGCGGAAGCTGCAAAAAGAGCCAAGGAGAAGCGGCGTCTGGCAGATATAAAACGCAAGCAGGAGAAAGAGAAAAAGAAGCTGGCCGAGTTAGAGCGAAAACGTAAAGCCAAAGAGAAAAAGGCAAAGGCTGAGGCTAAAAAGCGCGCAGCAGCAAAAAAACGTGCAGCAGCGGAGAAGAAACGCAAGGCAACTGAAGCGAAGAAAAAAGCGCTAGCAGAGAAGAAGCGTAAAGCTGAAGCCAAGAAAAAGGCAGCAGCAGAGAAGAGACGTAAAGCAGCAGAAGCTAAGAAGAAGGCAGCAGCTGAAAAGAGACGCAAGGCAGCTGAGGCAAAGAAAAAAGCTGAAGCAGAACGCAAACGTAAGGCGGCTGAAGCCAAGAAGAAGGCCGCAGCTGAGAAGAGACGCAAGGCTGCAGAGACCGCCGCCCGTCAGGCTGCTGAGCAACAAGCACTGGAGGATGCGCTAAAGGCGGAGCTTGAATCAGAGCGGATTGCTCAGGAGCGGGAGCAGTTTCTCTTTGCAATCAAACAGAAGATAGAAAATAACTGGCTACGTCCAACAACGGTGGGTGATGGCCTAAGTTGTCAATTGCGGGTGCGCCTGATCCCTGGCGGTGGCGTTGCTTCGGTGACAGTTACTCGCGGCAGTGGAAATGGCGCCTTTGATCGATCCGTAGAGAAAGCCGTGTATAAAGCAGACCCGCTTCCAGTACCAAAGGGTACTGGTTTTGAGGCGTTTCGTGATTTAAGTCTGAATTTTAATCCAAGTAAATGATGATAATTAACCCTATGAAAAGATTGTTGATGCTTGTGGTGCTCCTGGTGAGTCAGATTGCCCATAGTGCACCACTGATGATTGAGATTACAGAGAGTGAAATGGGCGCTCTGCCCATTGCCGTGGTGCCGTTTGGCTGGCAGGGCGGTGGGCAGAGACCCGGTGAGGATGTGGCCTCAATCGTTGATGCGGATCTGAAGCGCAGTGGTCGTTTTAAAACCATGCCTTCAAAGGATATGATCGCTTTCCCGCACACGGGTGCCGGTGTGGATTTTCGTGACTGGAAGGTGCTGGGCATGGAGAGCCTGGTGGTCGGCCAGGTGAAACCAAACGGTGTCGGTGGCTACATTGTACGCTTTCAACTGTTTGACGTATTCAAGGGTGAGCAGCTTGCCGGCTACAGCATTCCGACGACTGCACGTGATCTGCGTGCGACAGCCCACCACATCAGCGATCTGATCTATGAGAAACTGACCGGCCAGCGGGGTGCCTTTGCGACCCGTGTGGCCTATATCACCGCTATTGCCCAACCAACGGGCAGACGCAAGATAGCGCTCCAGGTGGCTGATGCAGATGGCTACCATCCACAAACCATCGTGACCTCAACGGAGCCACTGATGTCACCGGCCTGGTCGCCGGATGGCCTTAAGCTGGCCTATGTCTCATTTGAAAAAGGTCGCCCCTCCATTTTTATACAGGAGGTCTATACGGGAAAGCGCCAGCGGGTGGCATCATTTAAAGGCATCAATGGCGCACCGGCCTGGTCGCCGGATGGGCGTAAACTGGCGTTGACGCTATCAAAAGATGGTAACCCGGATATCTTTATTCTTGATCTGGCAAGGCGTACACTGCGCCCACTGACCCGGCATTATGCGATTGATACAGAGCCGGCCTGGTCACCGGATGGCAGGCATATTATCTGGACCTCAGATCGTGGCGGCAGGCCGCAGATCTATAGGATGCCTTCCGGAGGAGGAAAAGCCGAGCGCATTACCTTCGAAGGCAAGTATAATGCGCGTGCTTCATATTCGCCGGATGGGAAACTTATAACCATGGTGACCCAGGTTGGATCGGATTTTCGTATTGGTGTGCTGGATCTGGCATCATTCCAGCTACAGGTGCTGAGTGATGGCACTTTGGATGAATCTCCCAGTTTCGCCCCGAACGGCAGCATGGTAATTTACGCAATTAAGGTAAAAGGGCAGGCAGAGCTGGCAGCAGTATCGGTTGATGGCCGTGTCCGGCAACGTTTAGCCCTGCAAGTGGGTGATGTTCGTGAGCCAGCATGGGCTCCATATAGTCAATAAATCAAAGAGGAAATGGCAATAATGAAACTCAAAATGATCAAGTTCATTCCATTAATGCTGGCTGCCCTGCTGTTTGTGGGTTGTAGCACGACCGAGAAGAAGGTGGAAGAAGCTGCGCCTGTGAGTGAGGCAGCAGGTGAGACACATAAAGATATGGAGCGTTCAACGCGTGGTGGAGAGGCCTCTACATCAGGCGCAAAGGCCAGTAGTGGCTGGACTGGACACCCGCTTGATGATCCATCAAAACTGACCTCAACCCGGGTCATCCATTTTGATTTTGACCGCAGTGAGATCAAGCCAGAATATAAGGCCATTGTAATTGCGCACGGTGAGTATCTGGCGCAACACCCGAGCCAGACTGTAGTCATCGAGGGGCATTGTGATGAGCGTGGAACGCGTGAATACAATATCGCTCTGGGTGAGCGCCGCGCCAATGCGGTGAAGAGTCTGCTGCTGGTGCAGGGCGCCACGCCTGGCCAGCTCACCACGATCAGTTATGGTGAGGAACAGCCTGTCGCCATGGGTTCCAATGAGACGGCATGGGCTCAGAATCGCCGGGCAGTCTTTGCTTATTAGGCAGAGGGTTTATAGAAGATGAAATGGTTTGCGGGTGCAGTGCCCCTGCTTGCACTGCTGGCGGTAGTGCCGGTCTTTGGGGCGGCACCTATCGTTCGTTCCAGTGTTCAGGGCTTGCCTAAAACTGAGGTAAATCGACCTGTTGTCCTCTCTGTAGAGAATCGGCTGCAGTTGCTGGAACGCCGGATGCAGGCGTTGACGGATATCCTGATGCGCCTGGATCGCATCCAGCAGGAGATCCAGCAGTTGCGTGGTGATACGGAGCTGCAAGAGCATGCGCTGGAGTCCTTGAAAAAGCGCCAGCGTGATCTGTATGGGGACATAGATCGCCGTATGATGCAGCTAACGGCCAAGCCATCTTCACCTGTAGCACCCACATCTTCTTACTCCGCCCCTCCCGTTGCTCCAGCGCCGCCGTCTGTGCCTGAGGTAGCGTCAGAACAAACGGCAACACCATTGCCAGGCATGCTTCCCGGTCAGCCTGTTGGTGCAACCGATAGGCCGCCATTGACCTCACCTCCTGGCGCTGCTTCACAAACGGCCAGTCAGGTCGCGCCCCAAGGTGTGCCTGTTGAGGATATCTCTTCACCTCCAGCAGAAGCCACGGCATCGATAGTCAACGTTACGCCAGTGGCTGGGGTTGCTCCTGATACAGCGGCGCCTGCTGTTGCAGCCCCTGTTGCGCCACCTGCAGATCCGGCATTGGAACAACCCATCTATAAGCAGGCTTTTGACCTGCTGATGCAACGACGTTATGACGAAGCCAAACAAGCCTTCCGGGCATTCTTGCGGCAATATCCAAAGGGTCGTTTAGCGGCTAATGCGCAATATTGGGTGGGTGAGGCCAGCTATGTAATGCGTGATTTTGCAACCGCATTGGATGAGTTTACAAAGGTGGTGCAGAATTACCCTGCCAGCAAAAAAGTGCCTGATTCGTTGCTAAAGATCGCCTTTATTCAATATGAGCAGAAGGAGTGGGTAAAGGCCCGGAAGACCCTGGAGTCAGTGGTTAATCAGTACGCAACAACCACTGCTGCCCGCTTGGCTCGCAAGCGTTTAGAGCGGATGCGCATTGAAGGGAATTAGAAGCGTCTGCCCTGCGTTGTTACATAGCAAAAAGCATTTTACAGTTCGGAAGCGGGACTGAAGTCCCGCTTCCGATATTGCCTACTGCTCACTATTCCGGTTTTTTGGTGAATCGGTGAATCATGCGCCGGTTACGTTTGCTGGGTTTTTCCGTCTGCTGTGGCCCCGCAATGCGTTGGTCACGTAGTTCTGCTGCAATGCTTTGACGTCTGCTTATGCTCTCATTACTCTCTTCATAAAAAAGGAGAGCTTCAGATGCAGGGCGACGTTGTTTGGGCAGAACCTTTACTTTGATATCCCATTCCAATGAGCCTTTGTGAATGCGCAATTGTGCGTCATGGCTGATCTCTTTTCCGGGTTTTGTGCGTTGCCCATTGAGGTGCACTTTGCCACCGTTGATCGCTTCAACCGCCAGTTTGCGCGTTTTGAAAAAACGGGCAGCCCACAGCCATTTATCCAGACGCATCTGATCGCTCATTAATCTAGATTTATGCGTCTAGCCCTAATAGGCTGTCCAGCTCTCCTTTGACATCAAGATAGGCCAACTCGTCATAGCCCCCAATGGATTGGTCGTTAATGAAGATTTGAGGTACGGTACGGCGTTGGCTACGTTGCATCATCTCCTGCATGAGGTTGGGGTCACGGTCAACCATTATCTCCTGGTACGCTACCTCTTTTCGTTCAAGTAGTTGTTTTGCTCTGACGCAGTAGGGGCAATATGCTGTGCTATAGACGATAATATTAGGCATAAGATTCGTTAAATGAATATTGGATGTAAGGAAAAGTTAGATGTCGCATGATACACCGAAAACCATCTATTTGAGGTACTACCAATCCCCTGAATTCCATATTGATCAGGTGGAACTGCACGTGGATCTGGGTGAGGAATATACCCTGGTTCGATCACTGCTCTACATGCGCCGAAATGCGGATGCAGAAGGCGAGTCTTTGCGACTGCATGGAGAGCAGCTGGAGCTGGTGTCACTAAAGTTGGATGAAGAGCTGCTGGATAGTGATCTCTATGCCCAGGATGAAGAGAGCCTGACTATTTTTCAGGTGCCAGAGCAGTTTGTTCTGGAAAGCACGGTGCGCATTTTTCCGCAGAATAATACAGCACTTGAAGGGCTTTACCAGTCGGGTGGCATGTTCTGTACCCAGTGTGAAGCAGAGGGGTTTCGCCGTATCACCTGGTATCTTGACCGGCCAGATGTTATGGCCTGCTTCACCACGACAATAACAGCGGACAAAGTGAAATATCCGGTGCTGCTTTCCAACGGTAATCCGATTGGGAGCAAGGAGTTGCCGGGTGGACGGCATATGATGTGCTGGCATGACCCATTCCCTAAGCCTTGCTATCTGTTTGCACTGGTTGCAGGTGATCTGTGTCATATAGAAGGCCGCTACACAACGGCCTCCGGGCGTGATGTGGCGCTACAGATTTATGTAGAGCCAGAGAATATCGATAAGTGTGACTATGCATTGCAATCCCTGAAAAAGGCCATGGCCTGGGATGAGCAGAACTATGGCCGCGAGTATGATCTTGATATCTATATGATCGTGGCGGTCAATGATTTCAATATGGGGGCGATGGAAAATAAGGGGCTTAATGTCTTTAATTCCAAATATGTGCTGGCCAGGCCGGATACCGCCACTGATCAGGATTTTCAGGGTATTGAGGGTGTGATTGCCCATGAATATTTTCACAACTGGACGGGCAATCGTATTACCTGTCGGGATTGGTTTCAGCTGAGTCTGAAAGAGGGGCTGACCGTATTCCGGGATCAGGAATTCTCGGCAGATATGGGTTCCCGTGGTGTCAAACGTATTGATGATGTGCGCCTGCTTCGTGCCCACCAGTTTGCAGAAGATGCTGGCCCCATGGCACATCCTATACGGCCTGATTCCTATATTGAGATCAATAATTTCTATACCGTGACCGTCTATGAGAAAGGGGCTGAAGTGGTGCGAATGCAGCACCATCTGCTGGGGCCTGAGTGTTATAGAAAGGCGATGGATCTCTATTTTGAGCGTTATGATGGACAAGCGGTAACAACCGATGATTTCGTGCAGTGCATGCAGGATGCCAGTGGACAGGATCTGGGGCAGTTTAGTCATTGGTATAACCAGGCGGGAACGCCTGAACTGCATATCAAGAGTGATTATGATGCAGTAAGAGATTGCTTCAATCTTACGGTTCGACAATCCTGTCCAGCTACGCCAGGGCAGGAACAGAAGTTGCCTTTTCATATTCCCTTTGCCATAGGATTATTGGATAGCAAAGGTAGAGAGTTACCTGTTCAGCTAGAGGGTGAACAGGATCAGTCTCCTGGCACAAGGGTTCTTGAGCTGCGCCAACCTGTGAAAATATTCAGTTTTACAGAATTAAAAGAACCGCCCATACCCTCATTGCTGCGGGGGCTCTCTGCACCCGTAAAAGTCTATTACGACTACAGTGATGAGGAGCTGATGTTCCTTATGGCGCATGATACAGATGACTTTAATCGCTGGGATGCGGTACAGATGTTAAGTCAGCGTATTATCCTTAACAGGGTGAAGGATAAGGCATTTGAAATTCCACAGGGCTATATTGAGGCAGTGCGTAAGGCGCTAAATGATGAGTCTGTAGATCAGGCATTGCGGGCTGAACTGCTTACGCTTCCTTCAGAATCCTATCTTGGTGATCAAATGGATGAGGTGGATGTAGAGGGTATCCATACAGCAAGTGAAGCACTGAAAAAATATATAGCAACAAAGCTAAGAGATGAGCTGTTGCATTGCTACCGGGCCTGTCAGGAGCAGGGTGATTATCGTCCCGAGCCTGTTGATATTGGTCGGCGTCGGTTGAAGAATCTCTGTCTAAGTTATCTAATGCAGCTGGATGATGCGCAGGTGCATGCGCTCTCTCTTCAGCAGTTTCAGAATCATCATAATATGACGGATGTTATTGCCGCACTGGGTTTACTGGCTAATTATGATTGTCCTGAAAGAGAGCAGGCATTGGCTGAATTTTATGAGCAATGGAGAGATGATCCGCTGGTACTGGATAAGTGGTTTGCAATCCAGGCAATATCAAAGTTGCCGGATACCCTGGCAAGAGTAAAGGCGTTAAGAGAGGATGCGGTCTTCTCTATTAAAAACCCCAATAAGGTACGCAGCCTTATTGGTGCTTTCTGTAGCGCCAATCCCATCCGGTTTCACTCTGCAGATGGGGCGGGTTATGCATTTCTTGCCGATGCTGTGCTTGAGTTGGATCAGCTTAATCCGCAGGTTGCATCTCGCATGCTTCGCCTTATGTCGCGCTGGCGTCGTTATGACAATTCCCGGCGTAAACTGATGCGGCTTCAGTTTCAGCGCATTTTGTCGGCGGAGGGGGTGTCCAAAGATGTTTATGAGGTTGCCTTAAAAAGCATATCGGAGTAGTTCATGGGGTTTCATTTTATTCAGTGTACAGGCCGCTTTAAAGCATCTGTGGTGCGTGATTCATCCATGCTGAGTTTACCGGTTGTTTTTTTGTGGCACCTTAGACAGTCAGCGAAGGTAAATGAGACCTTCCCGTGGCAATGTCCGCAATAAAGGCCTTTTGACATGTCGGTCATTTTCATTCTGTTTCCGCCCAGCTCGTCCTTAAATATTGCGGGGTGACAGCTTGCACATTGAATCCAGTCTGAATGAATTTTATGATCGAAAATGACATCACTGACAAAGCCGCTTTTTGAGGCAAAAAGGATTTTGTTATCGCGGGTCTCTTCAGTACTGTTTTTATCCAGTGATGCCACAGGCGTGAATACATTGTTCTCTTTTAGCTTCATCCAGTCGATGAATTGAAAACGATCCAGCGGCAGCTTTCCATCGGGAAGATTTTCTGGACGCCACTTGGCGCCAACCCCTTCCACGGCTACTTTAATTGAAGCCTGCCTAATCTTTTCCGGGTGGTGTAAGTGCTCAGCGTTAGGTGAGCCAGCAACATGGCAGAGTTTGCAGTTGGATGCTTCGGTCGCTGCAAATGCCTCCACTCCATTATGACAGACGCCACATTGCTCTCCTTTCTCAATATTCTGCCATGATAGGTTGTTATCCCAACGCTTCATCTTGAATATGCTGTTATGGCAAACCTTGCACTCATACATGATGCGATGCAGCCAATGGGGATAAAGAACCATTGGAAGCCCTCTCTTCATCATCTCCTTTTCATGCTTCTTCATGACAAAATTGCCAAGAAAACGCTCTTCCTTTTTCCATTTCATTATTTCGGCAACACGTTTTTGCTCCTTCTTTAATTCAGCCTGAATGAATGGGGTGACCTGTTTTATAAGACTGTCATCTTCATGCCAGTGCAGGTACATATAGGCGATGGCGCTGGCAATGTTTAGCTGCTGCATTCGCTCTTCAAAGCCATATTTATCACTCATGGCCTCTTTAATGAGATCAGTTACTGCGCCTGGAATGATGGATTTGTTGAGTTTTACAAGATCCAGCTGTTCATTGAATTTTTGTTCTTCATAGTTGTATTTGAATTGCTGAAGAAACGTTGCGTTATCCATAGCATGTGAGGTGCCAATGAGTGAGAATAACAGCATAAGACCCCATACAAACTTGTTACTAATCTGATATGTATATGAATTCATGGTCTATTATCTTGATTTTGGTAGGGTAGTAAGGCGATCAGTTATCGGATTAGTATAGTGCATTTGATTAAACATAGCGCGCCTACCGTGTTGGTTGGCTAGCAAAATAGTTGACGCAGTAACTACTGCGTGTTAAAAATTGATCTGAATCAAGGGTTGCAATGATGTTCGGTCGGCAGGATAGCTTTTTATAAAGCACCAGTGCATGCTGTTGGTGTGATGGATATGGGTGCTACCCATGGTAGCCCCTGATTCTGCTATTCTCAATTAAGGCAAAGCACGATGATGAGGCAAATAACGATGACCCGTAAAATCTTGTTGGCGACATTGCTGGTTATGGCGTTCGTTTTGGGAGGAGCTTCTGCAGCTGTTGCCAGAGAATATGCTGATATCTATATGGACTCGACTCGCAGCAGTATGGAAAAAGCGAGTGTAAAGGCAGTCATTTTTCCTCACTGGTTTCACCGCATCAGGTTCAAATGCAAGGTGTGCCATGAAAACATCTTCATTATGAAGCGGGGGCAGAACAATATTTCTATGCGCCGCATTATGGAGGGTGAAGCCTGTGGTGTCTGCCATAACGGGCAGATTGCATGGGAGGCGCTCTATTGTGAGCGTTGCCATGCAGCAGACTTTAGACCTAAACAGACCGCCAACGCAGCAAAGCAGTAGAGGGAGACTCTATGAAAATGCCAGTCACTGTACGTAATGGCTTTGCATTAACTGCCATGTTGCTGCCGTTAATGCTTTTAGTCAGCTGTAAACAGGCCGATACCCATGAGCAGATGCAAACTGCCGATAAAACAGGCGGCGCAGATGTATCAGCGAAAAAACCTGCGGCAGATGCGCCAGAGAAGAAAAAAAGCCCTCTCTCCAGCGCAACGCCAGGATCTGCGCTGGCTATAAATGTGCCTGCTGAAACAGTAACAAAACAGGAACAGAAAATAGCAGATACAGTATTTGATACCGATGTACTTCCAGCAACAGCTGCAGGCGCCTCACCTGTGGCAGAGAAACCTGCGGAAAAAGCCACAATCAAGCCAGCAGAGGAAATAGCTGTAAAACAGGTGTTACAAAAGCCAAAACTTGCAGTTCCAACATTTGGCCCAGATGATCCAAGAAGTGGCATCTATCTAAGTATTACTGGAAAAATAGCGGGAATGGGTGATCCATCACGAACAGCATCAGATGCATACAAATATGGAAAAGGGATACATCCCAAGGCATTGGCTGGGGTGGGACTCCCAAAAGATAAGTTTGGTCTGATTGACTGGATGGCAATTGTAAATAAGGGGATTATAAAACCACGTGGTTCTCTAAAGCCAGGTACGCCTGATTTGCCACCTTTTGATATGAACGTACTAATCACATCAAAAGGTGATTTTGTAAATGATGTTATGTTTCCTCACAAGGCTCATACCTATTGTCTAAAGTGTGAAAACTGCCATACTGGCATATTCATCATGGCAAAGGGCAAAAACAGAATGACCATGCAAGGGATTGTCGAGGGGAAGTGGTGTGGGCGTTGCCATGGAAAAGTTGCCTTTCCCTTGACGGACTGTAACCGTTGCCACCAGACACCAAAGAAAGCGGCAGACGTAGTGGCAGAAAAATAGTTGACTATAACGGGAAATCAAATTGCTGAATCCGAGGTGGGCTGTATGAAATCTGTATGTTCGCCACCGAAGGTGCTGGCGTGGTTATTATTGCTGTGTGGCCAAATATCGGGGGTCTGGGCTGAAGAAGAGACCTCACGAGAGTGTGAAGTGATTCTGGACTCACCTTGTAATATTTCGCAGGAAGAGATGCTAAAGGAGCTACTTCAGGATATGGAGTTCTTTGGCACCTTTGATAAAATCGGTGGGTCAGACGGTCAACCCATACCCGCCTTTGAGGTCTTGCCCAAAGATCAGCTTGGGATGATCAATTGGAATAAGGCCGTGACGGATGGCATCATTCGCCCAAGGGGGACGCTGACCGATGAAGAGGAGGAAGCTCCTTATGAAGGTTTCCTGGATAATATTATCTTCTTTCAGGCCAAGGTATTTATGATGGCAGATGTTGCCTTCCCTCATGGGATTCACTCCTATTGGCTAAGCTGTGACAGCTGTCATCCCAAACCGTTTAAAAAGCAGGTTGGTGGAAATGTTTTTACTATGCAGGAGATCTTTGAAGGAAAGTGGTGTGGGAAGTGTCATGGTAAAGTGGCTTTCCCGGCTAGCGGGTATGCAAATTGCAGGCGTTGCCATGTTGTTACCAAGAGGGATATTTTGGGTACTGGGCATGATCAATAACCGTGGCATAAACTATATCTCAAAGTAGCAGTAAATTCTTGCCTTGATGGAACCCACAGACCTCAGGTGATAGTAAAAAAAGGGGGCGTCATCGTTTGGATGATGCCCCCTTTTAGGTTGGTTGTTTAACCGTTACTTAATGCGCATTATTGTTCATGCTCTCCAGCCTCTCCTTCTGCCGGGTTGGCTGTATCGGAATTCCATCCTGTGCCTGGAAGAAGGAATTTAGGCATATAGAACTCCTGGTATTTAGCCACCATGCCTGCAACCTCGGTACCAACCAGATCCTGCTTGCGACGTTTAGGATACCCCAGGCTATCAAAGGGTAGATAAGGGGTTTTGTCGTTATGGCAGTGATCGCACAGGAGTGGCTTTTCATCCAGCCGCCTGTGAATGACCTTCTTCATCTTTGATTGCTGGGTTGACCCCAGGCGATGCTTCTCCTGGAGATACTTTTCAACAAAGGCACGCTCCTTCGCATCGTTCAGGAACATTAATTGACCGCTGCTGCTGATGCGGCCCGGAGCGATCTTTGCGCCATAGTTGCCGTACATTGACTTATCATGTGAGGTCAGACCGGGTGGATTGCTGATGGGGTTGCCCGACTTTTTATCATACCAGCGGAAGGCCCAGCTTTGACCTTTGGTTTTGGGTTGGATATGACAGGTTTCGCAAGCAAGGTAGAAGGCATGCATGTTGAGGAATGCGCGAATAGCCTTGGCCTTATCGTGTGGGATAGCGCCATGGCAGCGAATACAGAGACTGGTGTCATCTGATTCAACGGTCATGCCCACATGATGAAAGTGACCCTGTACATACTCCTCTTTTACCACCATGTAGCCCAGGTTGGTGGTTGCAGTACTTGTCTGTTCCTTCAATGCAGAGGCAAACTGCTCTTCCTGCATATCAGCTTCGTCCAGCAATGCAGTGATCTCTGCATCTGCCTCAGCATCAGCTGATGCGACTACATCCACGTCATGGTCTGCACCGCCATGCCCATAGATGATGGGGTATAGAAAAAATCCATACCATATAGTAAATACCATCAGGGCAATGGTGTAGACCTTGGTGGTGATTGTTTTGATGAGGTGTAGCATTCGTCTTCTCTCCCGGCCTTAATTAATGATGGCCCTGGGGCCTGATTTCGTGTTCGAGGCCGCCTTCTGTCATGGCTTCTACATATTCAGCGTAATGCTCGTGAATCATGTCTGCTTCAGACAGGTATCCGGTGATAAATACGGTGCCCAGAGGGAATTTCTCGGGCGCGTAGTGCACGTTGTACCAGTGGACGAAGAACAGGAATAGACCTGCCAGCAGTGCCTCATCAGTGTGCATGATGTAGAAGGCATTCAATAAAAAGCCTGGCAAGATATGGGAAAATTCATCACGGAACCAGAGTGCCACGCCTGCTGGACCAAGAATCGGGATGCCCCAGTAGGGAGCAAAGTAGTCAAATTTCTCCTTCCAGGAGATGCGATCATACTGAGGTGGCCTTGGTGAGAGGTAGAGCAGCCACTTGAACATCTGCACGATGTCGCGGCCATCTTTCCCGTTTGGCATCATTTCCATAGCCAGGAATGCCTTGAAAAAGGTGCCGGGGGTCAGGCGCTTCTGTTCAATCAATGGCTTGATCCGGTTCCTGTAAAACAGAACTATCCAATAGCCAGTATGAAAGAAAAAGAGTGCTAATAGCACTGAGCCAGCGCCTCGATGGATCCATGGTGCTACTTCGATGCCACCCATGAAGGTATAAAGTGGCTCGGCCCATGCTTTATCGTAATAGCGCAGGGGAAACCCGGTAAGCGCAAGGGTGATTACGCATGAAAACAGGATGATGTGTTGTACCCGCTGCATCAGGGAAAACCTGAAGAAGAAGCGTTTACCGTTACGATAATTAATTCTTGGATATTTATCTTGCATGATTATGCACCTTTCTCAGTGCTGGAGCGGTGTAGCACTGATTCAGCATCAGCTGGTGTTTCTTTAATGAAGGAGAAGTTAGGGAACAGTCGTCTAAGTAGTTCAAGAAAAATAACAACTACGAAGAAGTAGAGCACTGCCGCCATCAGCCCCTTAAAAAACTTGAGCATGTAGTACTGCATGGGATACTTCTCTGCATTGTCATAGTCGGTATGAACCATGTATCCAGCAAGTGCCTCACCTGCTTTATAGTGGCACTCTTCATTTCGACAGGTGGCTGCAACATTGTCCTTGTATGTGGAGGCCGTTGGCTCCTTGTGGCTCTCAATAGAGTGGACGCTCTCACCGTAGACCACATGACAATCCAGGCAGTCAGCTGTTTCATCGGAACCGAAGGTCACCGCCTTACCATGGAATGTCTCTTTGTAAGATTCGATGACGTTGTCCAGATTATGTCGTTTCTGAAATGCAGGGTCGCCATGACATTTGGCGCAAACCTCGACAATTTCGCGTGATTCGCGGGTTTTCTGCAGCCTGGATGTCACGTGACTGTAAAAATCTTCCGCAAAATCGCCGGTCTGGTGGCAGGTCTTACAGCGGCTCAGGCCGCGACGGGATATGCCTGATGATTCGCCCTTGAAGAAGGAGAGTGGGCGGTAGAGTGGTTGTTCGTGGCAATTCTTACAGCTGGGGTAATCCTCTGGGTAATCTTTAAGGTTGCCGTCTTTGTCATACTTGCTGTGTACGCTGCTGTCCAGCACCTTTTTTACTGGCGCATGAGAGAATTTCTGTTTGCTTGAAGGCTCTGTCAGGTGGCACTTAACCGTACAGGTCACCTTCTTGGCAGGATCATGCGGGATTTTTTTAATATCCCGGTGGCAGTCCATGCACATGATGCGCTTGTGCGGCCCCTTCATAAACAGATTTTCGTTGATGTAGAAGAGCCTGAAGCGACCGTTCTCATCAATCCTGCTTAGGCCGCGAAACTTGTGACACAGAACGCAGTTCAGCTCATCTTCCGCTTGGACTGGTGATGTCCAGATCAGACTCCCCAGCATGAAGATGACTAAAAGCACGGCCAGTGATGCCGCAACAGCCTCAGCTCGCCGCGAAATGGCGCAATGAAGCATCTTGTTTGGTAATACACCCATTATTCTCACCTTTACAGGCCCGTCGGATTTAGTTTGCCAGGGTTGAAAAAAGCGCGGGATTCCCTCAGGTCAGTTGAATTCAAGATAATCCTGTTGAAGGATTTATCTTGAATATCAGGCGGTTAGAGGGTGGTTAATGTATCACTAATCTGTGAGATAGGTGATGGACTACCCGGGTCATATTTTTCATTTTTGCAGCCCGCTGGCTTTATCAAGCAGGTTGATCTTGCCCAAATTAATGGGCGGCGATCATAACATAAAATCCGTAAGGGTTATAAAAAAATATCACTTATGGAGTAGTCATGAGTACTATTTAAGGCTCATGGCTGTCCGTTCCCATTTGAAGTGGTCCTCATCAAGGTTCCATGACCAGAATACCTTGGTCACTTTGCCACCAATTTTTTCTTTTGGAATAAAGCCCAGTATGCGGCTGTCGAATCCATAGGTGCGGTTATCGGCAAGAACGAAATAGGCGTCTGTTGGCACCTGCGTTGCTTCAAAATGGCTGGTTTCGTCGTAAAGCGCACCGGTTCTTGTGGGTTCTACAAAATTTGCGTATGGCTCGTCCAACAGTTTGCCATTGACGTAAACACCAGTGGCATTAACCTCTACGGAATCACCCTGAACGCCAATGATGCGCCCCAGGAGCTGGCCTCCGCCTTTCAGGTTGGTGAGCTGACGCTGGTCATCGTCACCAAATTCAATCAGGGCTATATCCTGCTTTTTTGGGAAAACCATCTTGTTAACCAAAATGACATCGTGAGACAGAATGGTAGGATCCATGCCTGGAGAGGTGATGAGGTAGGCCCTGACAATATGACTGCCTGCTATCTTGTCCATCAAGGGGTTGATGGTGACGATGAGTGTCAGGAATACGGCCGCATAGATCCAGCCCCGGTTGAACCATTGACGCCTGTAATCAGCAGGCTGGTTCTTGGCTACGCGGTAGGCATCGAGCGCAATGAGTGCAATGCCAACAAAAGGCGTCGCCAGAAAAATGATGCTGACACGGCTGTCAACAAACATAAAGGCCGCTGCCGCTGCCCAGGAGGTGGTGACCAGCATGATATAGAAAAATATACCACGCCCTAAATAACCGGCATAGTGATGTCCCAATCCAGGGCATAATGATAGCAGCAGAGCCAAAACAGGTTTCCTTGGCTTTATCTCATCCTCTGTATTTGCAGCCTGAACCGGGCTCAAAATATGTTCACTCACGATTTTCCCCTTAACGATGTAAAGAATTGTCTCTCTAGCCAGCCCTATTCCATGCCAAGGCTCATAGCAGTGCGTTCCCATTTAAAGCCGCCTTCATCAAGGTTCCACGACCAGAAGACCTTGGTTGCAACTCCGCCAATCTCACTCTTTTTGATGAACCCCAGAATGCGGCTGTCGAGGCCAAAGTTTCTGGCATCGGAGAGTACAAAAAAGGCATCAGTCGGTACTGTTTTCGGGCCGTAATGATAATCTGTGGCATTGAACATATCGTAGCTGGAGCCGCTGCCAAAGCGGGCATACGGCTCAGAAAGCAGCTTGCCGTTGATGCGTACCTGCTGCCCCGTGATTTCAACGGTATCACCGGATTTGGCGATAATTCTACGAATCAGCTGTCCGTCACTAATAACCTTAGTGGCGCGATTCAGTGTCTTGCCTTTGGTAAAGTCGATGAGTGCGATATCCCCTTTTTCAGGGGTGCTGAGTTTATTGATCAGCAGCAGATCGTGTTCAAGGACGGCAGGTGCCATGCTGGCGGAGGTGACAAAAAAGGCCCGGACAATCTGGCCACCGATTAAAAAATCCATTAATGGATTGACGGTGAGCAACAGGGTCAAAAAGACGGTGATATAGACCCATGGCATGTTAAACCACTGCCGCACATAGCCTGCGGACTGTTTCGCGGCGCAATGATAGGCATCGGCAGCGATGATGGCAACCCCGATAAAGGTGATGGATAACAGCAGCAACCCCAGAAGCGACGAGGAGTACATGAAGCCGATTGCGGCTAGCCAGGATATGATGATGAGGCAGGCATAGGCAGTGATGCCCCTGGATAGATATCCAGCATATTGCTGACCCAATCCA
>JAJRZI010000056.1 GCA_024275295.1 Gammaproteobacteria bacterium
AGAGAACAAATCCAAATTTACCGTACTCAACCCCAGTGGCAGCATTGTTGACTGGGTGCTGGATGTGGTGCCCACCATGGGAGCAGGCTGGTGTCCTCCGGGCATCCTCGGCATCGGCATCGGTGGCACCGCAGAGAAGGCAATGCTGCTGGCCAAAGAGTCGCTGCTGGATCACATCGACATCCATGAACTCAAAGAGCGTGGTCCCCAAAACAGGGTGGAAGAGCTGCGCCTTGAGATCTTCGAAAAGGTCAATGCGCTGGGTATTGGTGCGCAAGGGCTGGGTGGGTTGACCACGGTACTGGATATCAAGATCAAGGATTTCCCGACCCACGCCGCCTCACTGCCTGTCGCACTCATTCCCAACTGCGCCGCCACCCGCCATCTGGAATTCACCCTCGACGGCAGCGGCCCTGCAGACCTGGCTCCGCCCAGCTTGAACGACTGGCCTGAGATCACGCTGGAGGCCAGCGAAAACACCCGTCATGTCAATCTGGACAGCATCACCCCCGAAGAGATCGCAACCTGGAGAGCCGGTGAGCAGATCCTGCTCTCCGGCAAGCTGCTGACCGGACGCGATGCCGCCCACAAGCGCATCGCCGACATGCTGGCAAAGGGTGAAGCACTGCCTGACGGGGTGGATTTCAAAAACCGCTTCATCTACTACGTTGGCCCGGTAGACCCCGTTGGTGATGAAGCCGTTGGCCCCGCCGGCCCCACCACCGCAACCCGCATGGATCAATTTACCGACATGATGTTGGATCAGACCGGCCTCATCGGCATGGTGGGCAAGGCGGAACGCGGGCAGGCAACCATCGACTCCATCCAGCAACATAAAGCCGTCTATCTGATGGCCGTGGGCGGCGCCGCCTATCTGGTCGCCAAGGCGATCCGCTCATCACGCATTGTTGCCTTTGAAGATCTGGGTATGGAAGCGATCCGTGAATTTGAGGTAGAAAATATGCCCGTCACCGTTGCAGTCGACAGCCAGGGCGAATCGGTTCACCAAACCGGCCCGGCCAAATGGAAGGCCATAATTGGAGATATTATCTCCTAACCCGGCATCAGCAGAACCCGACAGCAGGGTGGGCGCATTTTTCACACCCGCCCTGCTACATTACTGTTTATAAGGCACAGACAAGCATGGTGTTAGATTGGAATAAAGAGAGGTATCAAAGGGTAGATGCCGCGCTCGGTACTGTTTTGCTCGTGAGCATCGCGGCATTTATGTACGCCTGGTATTTTGACGCACTTCCGAACAGGCTGTTGGTTATAACCATATTGCCGGTTGGCCTGGCGCATTGGTATAAACGGAAGCTGGAGAAACTCTTAAAGATATATGGTGGCGCGCAGGTCACTGTTGACGATAAGAAGCTCATCTTGTCAAAACCAAATCAGAATTACGAGGCCACTATAAGGTTTCGTGACATCATGTCGGTAAAATCCGCCCACTGGTTATTTCTGGATACAATAAAACTCTCTCTCAAAGGCGATAGAGAGGTTATGCTCATAAACTTCCGCAACCAGAAATCAATTCTAAGCAAGATAAATGCCTCTTAAACACGGCATTCCATGTTGTTAGCTTTTAATCCCCACCCCCCGCCGCAACAGGCTGAGACTAAACAGGGCCAACACCACAATAAACAGCAGAATAATCGCAAAGGCCACGCCCAGATTAATATCTGAAACCCCCAGGATGCCATAGCGAAAGGCGTTGATCATATAGAGTACCGGATTGGCCAGCGAGAGCGTCTGCCAAAACTCCGGCAGCATCCGGATGGAGTAGAAGATACCGCCCAGATAGGTCAGCGGCGTCAGCACGAAGGTGGGCACAATGGAGATGTCATCAAAACTGTTGGCATAGACTGCATTGATAAAACCCGCCAGCGCAAACAGGATTGAGGTCAGCACGAACACCGCCAGGGTCAGCAGATAGCTGTGGATGCTCACATCGGCAAACATAAGCGAGACCAACGTCACCACAATACCAACCACCACACCACGCGCCACACCCCCGCAAATATAGCCTGCCAGGATGATCCAGTTGGGCACCGGCGAGACCAGCAGCTCTTCAATGTGATGACCAAATTTACTGAAATAAAATGAGGAGACCACATTGGAGTAGGAACTGGTGATCACCGACATCAGGATCAACCCCGGCACAATAAATTCAATATAACTGTAGCCTTCCATCTCGCCGATACGCTCACCGATCAGGTTGCCAAAGATAATAAAATAGAGCGCCGTGGTGATACCGGGCGGAACCACCGTCTGCACCCAGATGCGCATAAAACGCAACACCTCTTTGGTGAAGATGGTCTGAAATGCAATACAGTTGCGTGACAGCGCACTCATTTCACAGACGCCTCACGGGAGCTGGTCACAATATCCATAAACAGCTGTTCCAATCGGTTCTGAGCGCTACGCATACCCACTACCTCAATGTCTCTTTCTGAAAGCAGCGTAAACAGGCTATTGATACTCTGTCCCTTGGCTACCTCCACCTCCAGTGTATGGTCATCCAATCGGTGTAACGCAAAACCGCCCATAGACTGATCTGGAAAATCAGCCAGACCCTTGCGTAGATTCAACTCAAAACTCTCCGAACTCAATTTATTGAGAAATTGAGAAAGACTGGTGCGTTCAATGATCTCGCCCTGATTGATAATGCCGATATGACGGCACATGCGCTCCGCCTCTTCCAGATAGTGCGTGGTGAGAATGATAGTGGTGCCCTGCCGGTTGATCTCCCGCAACAGATCCCACATGGCATGGCGGATCTCAATATCCACCCCGGCTGTTGGCTCATCCAGAATCAGCAGTTTTGGCTGATGCACCAGGGCACGGGCAATCATCAGTCTTCGTTTCATGCCACCTGAGAGTGAGCGCGCAATCTCACGGTGCTTACCCCATAGATCCAGCTGGCGCAGACAGACCTCTGCACGGCGGAAGGCCTCTTTACGCTCCACACCGTAATAACCGGCCTGGTTGGCGACAATCTCCTCCAGCGGTTCAAACTGGTTGAAATTGAACTCCTGCGGCACCAGGCCGATACACTGCTTAACCGCACCTGGGTTGCTGTCCAGATCATGCCCAAAGACCTGCACCGTACCACTGCTTTTATTCACCAGTGAACAGATGATCCCAATAGCCGTGGATTTTCCGGCCCCATTGGGTCCTAACAGGGCAAAGAAATCCCCCTGTTCCACATCCAGATCGATACCTTTGAGCGCCACCACCCCGCTGGCATAGGTCTTCTGCAGATTACGGATTGATAATGCAGTCATTTGATATGCAGCAACACTCATTAAGCCCGTGAAATGAATTTTCCGGTAGCGGTATTCACCTTTACCTGTTCCTCATTCTCCAAATACTCAGGCACCTGGATCTCCAGCACGGTAGAGAGCATAGCGGGCTTGGTGCGGCCAGTAGCCGTGGCACCCTTGATACCCGGTGAGGTATCAGTGATCGCCAATATAACCGACTGTGGCAGCTCAATGCCCAGAATCTCACCATCCACCAAAAGCGCAGTGATCCCTTCCAGTCCCTCTGTCAGATATGCCGTTTGGCTTTCAAGATCTTCACTGTTCAAACTGTACTGGCTGTAATCCTCCACATCCATAAAGGTATACATATCACCATCCAGGTAGGAGTACTGCACCTGGGTGCGCACACAGTCGATATCCTTCAAAAAGTCATCACCCTTGAAGGATTCATCCAGCTTTTGCCCCGTCTGCAGATTGGTGAAACGTATCTTGTAGAGGGTTGAAGCCCCGCGTGACGAGGGACTTTTCGCTTCCACCTGCCGCACGATATGGGGCGCACCCTTGATATCTACAATTCCACCACGCTTTAGATCACACGCCTTTGGCACAATTTTATCCTCAGTAATAAACGCTTAAATCGGCGCAGTATAGCAACTCCTTGCGCCCCAGATGCAGTCAACCATTGATATTAGAGTTGAACCTATGCCAAAATCGCGTCCCTATGAATGCAAGCAATCCAACAATACCGCCCGCGCCCACCCTGCCCCGGCCACTGGCCTGGCCACTGGGTCTCCTTCCCATGGCAGCACACAGCGCTGTGCTGGTGACTTTCCTGAATCGTGTCTTTGCCTCCGCACTGCGTGAGGGCGAGATGGATTTTCTGGAAGGAAAAATCATGCTGATACGGGTACGGGATGCCGGACTGCGCTATCGCATCACCCTGGCAAACGGCAAGCTCAGACCCGAGTTGAGCCGCCGCCCTCACGATCTGAGCATTGAGGGGAGCATCTATGACTTTTTGCTGCTGGCCAGCCGTCGTGAGGATGCCGACACCCTGTTCTTTAACCGACGTTTGAGACTGGGTGGCAGCACTGAGCTGGGTTTGTTTATGAAAAACTTTCTGGATGCCTTTGAGCTGGAGGGGCGCTGGGCCAGCAAGCTGAGCAAACTACTGGATGGGGCAACATCAGCAATTGGTCGTTTTAGCTAAGATTTAACGGGACTGCCTAAAGCGCCGACTTTTGGTAGCCCTGCCTGCATTATTTGTAGTTATCCAGCAGGCTATCCGAGATACCCGGCTTGCCATGCCAGTAGCCGTCACATGGGCCAATCGGCATCTTCTCATTCAGCCGGGCTGCCGCCGCTTCAGGCGTCTCTTTTCCCTGCATGGCGTTATGGAATGCCTCAATAACCTCCATCGTATGCTCGGACTGGGGACTGATGCGCAGGACATCGACCTCCAGTGAACGCAGCTCATCCAGTTCGGAGAGCACATTGAAGGTATGCGCAGACTGGGTCTGGATACCATTAAGCGACAGGAAGCGGGTCTCATCCTGCGCCGAGAGGGTCATGCCATCGGGGAACTCGCCGCATTTATAGTCGCAATCATCCTTTGGCAGGTTGTGTGCCCGCGCCGTAAAACAGCGTGCCGAGTAGGCCAGTGGCAGGCGACCGTAGGCAAATATTTCACTTTCAACTCCTTCCGGGCGCTCATCCTGCATATCGGCAAAGGTCTCTTCTGATAACTCAACAGGGAACACCCAACGGCGCAGCCCCACTTTTGCCAACTTGGCCAGGGTGCGTTGATTGTAGACATTGACACTGGGACCCGTCACGAAGGGACGCCCCTGCATTAGATGGATAGCGCCAATATCATTGGCCTCCACCATGAATTTACCGTTCTCACAAATGCGGCGCATCATCTTCAGCTCAGACTCCGCCTCCAGCAGGGTCATGGTCGACATGACGACCTCTTTACCGGCTGCGGCCAGGCGCTCACCAATCTCCATCCAGTCGCTAAAGCGTATCACGGCACGCTTGGAACAGATTGTTTCACCCAGGTAGACGATATCTACCGGCGATTTTGCAACCTGCTCATAGAACTCCAGGGTTTTGTCCTTGGACCAAAAATAGGTGATGGGGCCAAGCGATAATTTCATTTGTTTACTCATAAGATCAATACTAAATTCAGGACTGGTTATTGCCAGGGGCGGTGGTAGGCACCAAAAGTGGTCTGCGAACCTTCAGAGACCTTGGCCAGCTCTGCCAGCCATTCGGTTTTGGGCTTGAAGTGCTCAGGGTCTTTGGCGCAGGCATCCAGCGCCGCACGCCATACGCGGGTCACCTGTTTTACATAGACCGGACTGCGCTGGCGCCCTTCGATCTTCACTGCGGCAATGCCTGCCTTTTGCAGCTCAGGCAACATCTCCATGGTGTTCAGGCTGGTGGGCTCTTCGATGGCGTGAAAGGTGTTGCCACCCACTTCAAAACGGGCCTTGCAGATGGTGGGGTAGCCGGCATTCTCGCCTTTTTCCACGGTCTCGATCAGGATGCCGCCGAGGCGGGTCTCCAGCCCTTTATCGGTCTCGCGCCACTCTACTGCACTGGCAGGGGAGCAGGCGCCAAAGGTGTTGGGGGACTCACCCGTTGCATAGGATGAGAGCAGGCAACGCCCCTCGACCATCACACAGAGGCTGCCAAAGCCAGACACCTCAATGGATACCGGGCTGTTCTCCACCACATGTTTCACCTGCGGCAGGGAGAGCACACGCGGCACAACCACCCGGTTGATGCCAAAGTTCTCGTGAAAGAAGCGGATCGCCTCATAGTTGGTGGCAGAACCCTGCACTGAGAGGTGCAGATTCAGATCCGGCCAGCGGTTGCAGGCGTAATCCAGCACACCGATATCGGCAGCGATCAGGGCATCGAAACCCATCTCTGCGGCGCGATCCACCGCATCCTACCATCGTCCCCAGCCTTCGGGCTGAGGAAAGGTGTTGAGCGCCAGAAAGGCTCGCGCACCTCTATCGTGGGCATACTGAACACCTTCGGCCATTTTGTCAGGACTAAAGTTCAGACCGGCAAAGTGCCGCGCATTGGTATCATCACGAAAGCCGAAGTAGACAGCATTGGCGCCATTATCAACGGCCGCTTTCAGGGAGGGCAGATTGCCCGCAGGACAGACGAGTTCCATAGTTCACACACAGATTCTAAAAAAGGGTTGCAAGATTACGGGGTTGTCTCCCCGACGGCAAGTGGAGAACGCGCTAAAGCGGCTCCCTGGTAGCTGCGACGGGATTTTAATTCATCTTCGATACCATTCAACACTGCCCACTTTTTGGCACACCAGCTGGGCGCCAGCAGGATATCCGGTGCACAGGTTCCGGTTACCCGGTGGTAGACCACCTCTGGCGGCGTACACTCGATCAGATCCGCAGCGATGGAGAGATAATCTTTAAATTCAAGGGTTTGATATTCACCGTGACGCCATTGGTTTGCCAATACGGTGCCTTTCACAACATGCAGAGGGTGCAACTTAAGCCCATCAACGCCAAGATCCAATACTCGATCCAGGCTCTCCAGCGCATGATTCCGGCCTTCGCCCGGCATGCCAATAATAAGATGGGTGCAGACCGGCAGGCCGCGTTGCCGCGCTGCCAGCACGGTTTGCCGATACTCAGCAAATCCATGACCGCGATTGACCCGTTCCAGCGCTTCATCAAAGGCTGACTGAAGGCCCAGCTCCAGCCACACCTCATAGCCGTGAGCCTGATAATCGGCCAAAAGATCCAGCACCTGACTCGGAACGCAATCAGGTCGGGTGCCAACCGACAACCCGACAACATCTGGCTCAGCCACCGCCTCATCATAGAGTTGTGCCAGATATTCAACATCGGCATAGGTATTGGTATAGGCCTGGAAATAGGCGATAAACTTTTTTGCCCCGGTGCGGCGCGCCAAAACACGACGACCGGCATCGATCTGTGATGCCACAGAGGGGGACTTGCGGGCACTTGGATTAAAAGAGGCATTGTTACAAAAGGTACAGCCCCCCCGCCCCTTGCTACCGTCACGGTTCGGGCAGGTAAACCCGGCATTTATGGCCAGTTTATGCACTCGCTGGCCGTGCCGCTGCAGTAGATCCTGACCGAAGGTGTTGACGTAATCCGACAGTGCCATTAATTCACTCGTAGAAGCAGGATGATTTGGATGGATGTAAAAATGACATTTATCATAAATAAAGCTGACTTGAAATGCCACGCCCCAGCAAAAATATCGACCAATGATATACGATTATACCGCGCATTTCCTTAGCAAAACCCTCTGATATTATCTCAGGACTTGACCTGTTCCCCGCTGTTTCAGCCTATTTTATATCTCAAAATGCTGCACCACATTTTTACTCTGGACATTGGCTTCTAAGTAAACGATTATGCGCGCATTAATAACCCTTGACCCCGTAAGTTATGTTTAAAGCCATAAAACATAGACTCGCCACCATGAATGAAAAAGGCGAGATCAGCCCACGCCGACCCATTGTTGGACTGCTGCTCTCCATCTGCCCTGGATTGGGTCAGCAATATGCTGGATATCTATCCAGGGGCATCACTGCCTATGCCTGCCTCATCATCATATCCTGGCTAGCCGCAATCGGCTTCATGTACTCCTCGTCGCTTCTGGGGTTGCTGCTGTTATCCATCCCCTTTATCGGGGTTGCCATCATCGCTGCCGATGCCTATCATTGCGCCGCGAAACAGTCCGCAGGCTATGTGCGGCAGTGGTTTAACCTGCCATGGGTCTATATCACCGTCTTTTTGACCCTGTTGCTCACCGTCAATCCATTAATGGATTTTTTAATCGGTGGCCAGATTGTCCTGGCCTTTTTTGTCACCTCCGCCAGCATGGCACCTGCCGTCCTTGAACACGATCTGCTGCTGATCAATAAACTCAGCACCCCTGAAAAAGGGGATATCGCACTCATCGACTTTACCAAAGGCAAGACACTGAATCGTGCCACTAAGGTTATTAGTGACGGACAGCTGATTCGTAGAA
>JAJRZI010000057.1 GCA_024275295.1 Gammaproteobacteria bacterium
CACCTCACTGGCCTGGGAACGAAAGCTTCAATCAAAATCAACGCAGTAACCGCTGACACTTCTTATCAACCCATCACATATCAAACAGGCCTAAATGGAAACTGCCCACATCTTCATCCTCTCACTCGTGCAGGGACTAACAGAGTTCCTGCCTATCTCCAGCTCAGCACACCTGATCCTGACTCCCAGGGTTCTTGGATTTACCGATCAGGGGCTGGACTTCGATATCGCCGTTCACATGGGATCACTGATCGCCATCGTCAGTTACATGCGGCGCGACCTTTGGTGCATGGCCAAGGATTTTTCCGGCTCCTTTGGGGTCAATGGCCGAACGACTGAAAACTCCCGCATGGTTTGGTTAATCGCCTTTGCCACCGTACCTATTGTCATTTTCGGCGCGCTATTCAAAACCCTGGTCGAGACCGATCTGCGAACCACGCTGGTGATCGCCACAACGACCATCCTCTTTGGCCTGTTGCTGCTCTGGGCAGATCTGCGCAGCACCCGTCAACGCAATGAACACCAGCTGAGTTGGCGGGATGGGCTCATCATCGGCTGCTTTCAGATACTGGCCATTATCCCTGGCACCTCACGCTCAGGCATCACCATAACGGCAGGCCTGATGCTGGGGCTGACGCGGGAGGCCGCATCCCGCTTCTCCTTCCTGCTCGCTATTCCGACCATCTTGATGTCGGGCGCCCTGGTCTCTTTAGATCTGCTGAAAAGCGACCTGCCTGTGGACTGGAATGCCCTGCTTCAAGGCATTACTCTCTCCTTTATTGCTGCATATACCTGTATTCACTTTTTTTTACGTTTTGTAGAACGCATCGGCATGCTGCCGTTTGTGATCTACCGGATGCTGCTAGGTGGTGCCATTATCCTGTTTATGATCTAAGGTCTTGTATAATTCTGGAAAAATTTGAAACCATTGTAAGACAAATCTCAAACCCCTCTTTCCATATGGAAAACATTAACCCATGGCGGTAGCCTGCAAGCGGCTTCTGCAACAGGGTGTCGGAAGCCTGCATCCCCTATTTTCTAAAAGCAAATAATTACCCCTGATTGTAACAACCCAGCTTTATTTCCTCATACGGAACAGCTTGATGAGAGAGCACACCGATGCTCTCTCAGCCTAAGGAGAGACAAGCAATGAAAAAAATATCTTATTTTATCTGCGCATCTATTCTGATCATTTGCACTGTTTCAACAGCAAATGCCACCCTTCTGATCAATGAGGTTGATTATGATCAGAATGGCTCTGATACAGCCGAGTTTATTGAGCTGTTTAATTCAGGATCGGATGTTATCGATCTAACCGGCTACCGACTTGACCTCATCAATGGTAATAGCTCAGCAATCAAGCCGATATACCGATCCTTTAGTCTAAACGGCTACTCACTTGCTGCAGATGGTTACCTTGTTATTTGCGGCAATGCATCCATGGTTATGAACTGCGATTTTGATGCCAATATAAGTAGCGGCATGATTCAAAACGGCTCACCCGATGGCCTCATCCTCTTCAATGGCCAGGATGTTATTGACGCCGTAACCTATGAGGGAGTCATTGCCGGCATTACGGAAGGGTCAAATGGCGCCTTGGCAGATAGAAGCTCAAGCATCATGAGTATTGGGCGTCTGCCAGGCAGCCAGGATACTGACAACAACGCTGCTGACTTTGAGAGCGGCTGCATTACACCTGGCACAGCCAATATTTCCGGCAGTGGCAACTGCGCTGTCACTGCCACTGGCACAGTGCCTCAACCACCTATTTTATGGCTATTTGCCAGTGGACTAATTGGAATGATGGCAAGTGCCAAAGGAAGGGGAAGACTGCAATAATAATTATCACAACAGAAGTATGCTTTAGTACCCAAGAGAGACATATTCAAACAACAGACAGGCATCAGGAGTAAAAATGGAGACAGTTACCCTCAAAGAGGCTTGGAGTGGTAAAGCAGATTGCGAAACCTGCGCCTTGCGTGACTCGGTACTATTTGCCGGACTGGAGGAGCAGGACTTTGAATGCATCCACAGTCCTATTGATACCTTTCTTCTACCGGCAGGCTCCACACTCTACCGTGCTGGTGATGAAGGGAAATTCATGTACACCATTCGCCGCGGACTGGTAAAGCTGGTGCAGTATCTGCCAGATGGCAACCAGCGCATTGTGCGCCTGCTGCAAGGCACCGACGTGGCGGGCCTGGAGGCACTGTTGGGCAATCATTATCAGCACGATGCCGTCATGCTACAGACTACTGAAGTATGCCGTCTCCCCGTTGAAGTGGTCAAACATCTGGATCAACAGAATCCCACTCTGCATCAGGAACTCATGACCCGCTGGCAACGGGCGTTGACCGAAGCAGACGCCTGGCTTACCGAGTTATCAACCGGCTCAGCCAAGCGGCGGGTTGCCTGTCTCCTGCTCCGTCTGGTGCATAACAAAGAGAATGATCTATGCGAGCTGTTCAGTCGGGAGGATATGGGTGCCATGCTGGGCCTCACCACTGAAACAACCAGCCGTATCATCGCTGAATTTAAACGCCAGGGCCTGCTCTCAATAAAGGGACAACATCACTCCTGCTGCGATATTCCCGGCCTAAAGCTAATAGCAGAGAGCTGAAGCAATACCCCAAATAACGGAGTGCGGGATCTCGCCCGCAATACGACAGCCAGGATGGCCGCCCCTCCATATACGCGCCCCCACCTAAAGGCGTGCCATAGCCAACACAAAAAAACTGCCACCGATTGCGAATTATCAATGACTAATACCTTAGTAGTTAACTATATTATTAATTACTAATTATCCGCAAAGAGAGGAGATATCATGAACGAGGTCTTCACTAAAAGCATGGCCCGCAACATCTTCTATGGTGGTGGCGTATTTTTCATCCTGCTGTTCCTTGCCCTCACCTTCGATACAGTCCAGCAACTGCCCAAGCTGGATAATCGTGCCGCTCTGACTGAACAGGTCGCCCATGGCAAGGCCCTATGGGAAGAGAACAACTGTATCGGCTGTCATACCCTGCTGGGAGAAGGCGCCTACTTTGCACCCGAACTGGGCAATGTCTACCAGCGCTACGGTAACAGCACGGCTTTCATCAAGGCATTTCTCATGACCCGCCCCAAAGAGGGGGTTCCAGGGCGTCGCAGTATGCCGCAGTTCAATTTCACAGCTGAAGAGCGGGAGGCCATCGCTGAATTTCTGAAGTATTCATCGCAGATCAACACAGCAGGCTGGCCACCCACTATTCAAGGTTGATCCGGGGAGGAATAGATCATGCAATATCAATCACAAATGGTTGCAAAACCCTATTTTATCGCTGCTATCGGGCTGTTTATTCTACAGATCCTGTTCGGTCTGATCATGGGGCTACAGTATGTCATGGGGGATTTTCTGTTTCCCGAAATCCCCTTCAACGTGGCCCGCATGGTGCACACCAATGCCCTGATCATCTGGCTGCTGATGGGCTTCATGGGGGCCGCCTACTATCTGGTGCCCGAAGAGTCCGAAACAGAGCTGTTCAGCCCCAGGCTGGCGCTGATCACCTTCTGGGTCTTTCTGGGCGCAGCGGGTCTGACGGTGCTGGGATATTTACTGGTGCCCTACTCCACCCTGGCTGAGATAACCGGCAATTCAATACTACCCACCATGGGACGAGAATTTCTCGAACAGCCAACCATTACCAAGATTGGCATCGTAATCGTCGCCCTGGCCTTTCTGTTCAATATCGGCATGACGGTACTTAAGGGCCGTAAGACCGCCATCACACTGGTACTGCTCATCGGCTTGCTGGGGCTGGCGGTGCTGTTCCTCTTCTCCTTCTACAATCCGGATAATCTGGTGCTGGATAAGTACTTCTGGTGGTGGGTTGTGCATCTGTGGGTAGAGGGGGGCTGGGAGCTGATCCTGGGTTCCATCCTGGCCTTCGTACTGATCAAGGTCACTGGGGTAGATCGGGAGGTGATCGAAAAGTGGCTCTATATCATCATCGCCATGGCCTTGATCTCCGGCATTATCGGCACTGGTCACCACTACTTCTGGATCGGTGTCCCTGAGTACTGGCAGTGGTGGGGTTCCATCTTTTCAGCTCTGGAGCCACTTCCCTTTCTGATGATGACCCTGTTCGCCTTCAATATGGTGAAAAACCGCCGCCGCAATCACCCCAACAAGGCCGCCGTTATGTGGGCGCTGGGCACCACGGTATTGGCCTTCTTTGGCGCAGGCGTATGGGGTTTTATGCACACCCTGGCACCGGTGAACTACTACACCCACGGCTCCCAGCTCACCGCAGCCCACGGTCATCTGGCCTTCTTTGGTGCCTACGCCATGATCGTGCTGACCATCATCTCCTACGCCATGCCCCTGCTGCGTGGCCGTAAAGCCGCCAATAGCGCTCTTTCACAGAAACTGGAGATCTGGTCATTCTTGCTGATGAGCAGCAGCATGGTCTTGATTACCCTGCTGCTGACCACCGCCGGTGTGAAGCAGATCATGCTGCAACGCATGGGCGAGCATCCCCTGCCGTTCATGCAGGTACAGGAGCAGCTTGCAATCTACTTCTGGCTGCGTGAGGGATCTGGCATGCTGTTTCTGATCGGGTTGATCATCTATGTTGCCAGCTTCTTTGTTGGCAACAGCGAACCAGAGGCTGAGGTGGCAGCCTGAGGAGATTCCCCTCCTAGCAGCCCCAATGGCTGCATTTTATGCTGGTGCCTCCCCTCTTGGCACCAGCCTTTTTTTTACAACGGAGAGTCACGCAGACAATGGCAACACTGGCTCAGCAAGATCATCCCAAATACCCCCCAGGGGATCTGGCGATATGGATATTCATTCTGGCCGAATTGGCGGTCTTTGCCATCTTCTTTGCCTCCTATGCCTTTACCCGGATGAACCATGTTGAGCTGTTCAACCAGTTCCAGCAGCAGCTGGATCGGGATGCTGCACTGATCAACACCCTGGCCCTGATCACCGGCAGTTACTTCGTGGTGCGTGCCGTGGCCGCCATTCGCGAGGGTGCAAGCCAGATCTGCCTGCGCTGGCTGCTGGCTGCCCTGGGCATGGGCTGCCTGTTTCTGGTCGTAAAGTCCGCCGAATACAGCCACCACTTCAGTGCAGGGATCAACCTGAGCACCAACAGCTTCTACATGTTCTACCTCTCACTGACCTTCTTTCACTTCATGCACGTCATCATGGGCATGGTGATCCTGGCGGCGGTGGCGCTGAAGGCCCGGCGTGGCGGCTATAGTATTGAAGACCATACCGGCGTGGAGACCGGTGCCGCCTATTGGCACATGGTAGATCTGGTCTGGCTGATCCTGTTTCCACTGGTTTATGTGATGCACTGATTATGGATAGAGAGAGCACATTTAGTTTGAGACGCTGCACATGGATCTGGTTGATTATCATGGCGCTGACTCTAATTACCTACAGCATCAACCGCCTGGGTCTGAGCGGTCTGGAGATCACATTGGGCATCCTGCTGCTGGCGCTGATCAAGGGCCATCTGATCGGTGCCTACTTTATGGGACTGAACCCTGTACAGGGCTTCTGGCGCTGGCCAGTCACCATCTGGCTGCTACTGCTCGGCCTGTTGATCACTATCGCTTTTGTTTTGGCAGAGGGATAAAACCATGACTACCCTATTTGCAACACAACCTGAAACCGCTGAGCTACCCTTCTACCAACCTCAGGGAGACGAGGCCACCCTATTCGAACATGCCTACCGGCACCAGCTGCCACTGCTGATCAAAGGGCCCACCGGTTGCGGCAAGACCCGCTTCATCAACCACATGGCAGCCAGGCTGGGGCGGCCAGTCTACACCGTGGCCTGTCATGACGACCTGACCGCCGCCGATCTGGTGGGCCGTCACCTCATCAGTGATAAAGGCACCTACTGGAGCGACGGCCCCCTGACCCGTGCGGTGCGGGAAGGGGCCATCTGCTACCTGGATGAGGTGGTAGAGGCGCGCAAGGACACCACCGTAGTGCTGCACCCCCTCACCGATGACCGGCGCATCCTGCCCATCGAACGCACGGGAGAGACCCTGCATGCGCCACCGGAATTCATGCTGGTGGTCTCCTACAACCCCGGCTACCAGAACCTGCTCAAGGGGATGAAACCCAGCACCCGTCAGCGCTTTGTCGGGCTGCAGTTTGATTTCCCCGAGCCAGATCTGGAGTGCCGAATTCTGACAGGGGAGACCGGCATCGATGAGGCACGGGCCAGAAAACTGATCACCCTGGCCAACGCCCTGCGTGCCCTAAAGGATCACGACCTGGAAGAGGCCGCCTCCACCCGCCTGTTGGTCTACACCGCCACCCTGATCCTGGGCGGTTACGATCCACTCGAAGCCTGCCGCGCCGCCATGGTTGAACCCCTGTCAGACGACTGCGAAACCACCAGCGCCCTGATGGAGGTCGTGCAGGCTCACTGGGCAAAATAGGATGGAAGAGCAGGTCGGGAAAATCTGGCACAACATCATCACCCGCATGGCAAACAGCCGCCACCCGGAGGCTGCCGTTCATCTGGAGCAGGTCAAGCAGACCACGGGCATCCTGTTCCGCGCCCTGGGTGGCGATAGCGGACTCCAGATCGAGTCTGCCGGGACTACCAGACATGGCGCCCGTCGCAGCTGGCTACAGCGCCTTGCTGGCACTAACCAGCAAACCGAACTGGCCTGGCGGGATGAACGCTCTCTACGCCTACCCACCGTGGTTGATTGCTTTCCAACCCCCGAACTCAACCGGGATCTCTATCTCTGGCTCACCGCCCTGGCCACAGGCGACAGCGGCACCGAACAGGAGTGGTTCCAAAAAAACCAGCAGCTCACAGCCCAAACTTTGGCCATCTATCCAGGGCTGCAACCCCGCTATGAGCGACTGGTAGCGGCGCACCTGAAACAGCGCACTCATTCCGACGATCTCCCACCCAAAGAGGCGGCACAGGAAGAGGCAATCCGCAATGCTTTACTCAACCCCGGTAGTGAAGATCATCTGCCCTTGGCAAAGCACCAGCCCCAACCTGTCCCCCTGTGGTTACATCCAGCGCCACCCCTGGCATCAGCCAGAATCACCCCATCCATAGAAGATGAGCAAAACAACAGCTCAAAAGGGAAAAGCAAAGAGCTGGAAGAGCAACACCGCCGTCAGGCTGAACAGGTAACCAAGCCCGAGCAGGATCGAGGTTTGGTGGCTATCCGCATGGAAAACATCCTCAGCTGGGGTGAGTTCGCCAAGGTAGATCGGGGCACGGAAGAGAACGAAGAGCTGGATCAGGCCGCTGATATTGCCAAAGAGATGGAGCAGTTCAGCGTAACCCGAGATGGCAAATCCACTGCGGGACGCCTGCGGTTCGACCTAGATCTGCCCGCAGCAGAGAATGATGATCAGATTCTGAATGCAGGCATCCTGTTGCCAGAGTGGGACTACAAGAGCCAACAGCTACAACCGGATCACTGCCGCCTACTGCCCATGCTGGCCACCAAAGCAGAGGCCTGTAAGCTACCTGATCATCTACGCAAAACCGCAAAACGTCTACGCGCCCAATTCCAGGCTCTGGCTCCGGCTCGCACTTGGCGCCGTGGCATGCCCGATGGCAGCGAGGTTGATCTGGATGCTTATCTGCGCTTCACAACTGATCGGGCAGCTGGGCATATTGCCAGTGCTGATGGTCTGTACAGGGATCTGCAGCCAGGGGCGCGGGATCTAGCCTGCCTGCTGCTGGCAGACCTCTCCCTCTCCACCGATACCTGGATCAACGACCAGATGCGGGTCATCGATGTAATCCGCGACAGCCTCTTTCTTTTCTCAGAATCACTCTCTGCCACGCGGGACAGTTTCGCCATGTACGGCTTCTCCTCAAGACGCCGCGACCCGGTGCGGTTTCACCAACTCAAAACCTTTGATGAGACCTATAACCCCCAAATACGGGGCCGAATCAGCGCCATCAAACCCGGCTACTACACCCGCATGGGGGCCGCTATCCGTCACGCCAGCGAGATATTGAAGGAACAACCTGCAGGCCGTCGCCTGCTGCTGTTGCTGACCGACGGAAAACCCAACGACCTGGACAAATACGAAGGCCGCTACGGCATTGAGGATACCCGCCACGCCATCAATGAGGCGCACCACCTTGGGCTACAACCCTTCTGCGTCACGGTAGATAACAAGGCCAATGACTATCTGCCTCATCTGTTTGGTGCGGGTGGTTTCGTGGTTATCCGTAGACCCTCCGAACTGCCAAAGCGGCTGCCCCTGCTCTACGCACGTCTTACACGCTCCTAACGCATGGCGGCATAGTAGGCCACCGGAATCACCACCAGGGTCATCATGGTCGAGACCAGAATACCGAAGATCAGGGAGACCGCCAGACCACTGAAGATGGGGTCATCCAGGATAAAGAAGGCCCCGGCCATGGCCGCTACCCCGGTGAGAATGATGGGTTTGGCCCGTACTGCGGCAGAACGGATCACTGCCTGCTCAAATGCCACCCCGTTACGCACCTCCTGGTTGATGAAGTCCACCAGCAGGATGGAGTTGCGCACAATGATACCGGCCAGTGCAATCATGCCAATCATGGAGGTGGCGGTGAACTTGGCTTCCAGCAGGGCATGCCCCGGCAGGATACCGATAACCGTCAGCGGGATCGGCGCCATAATCACCAGGGGCGCCAGATAGGAGCGGAACTGGGCCACTACCAGCAGATAGATGAGGATCAGGCCAACCCCATAGGCCAGCCCCATATCCCGGAAGGTCTCGTAAGTGACCTGCCACTCACCATCCCATTTCAGGCTGTAGTCATAGGGGTTATCCGGCTGATCAATAAAGTGCTGTTGAGGCTTGAGGGTTTCCTCCAGCTCTGCCGAGATCTCAAACATGCCGTAGAGCGGGCTATCCAGATCTCCCGCCATATCAGCAGTGACATAGACCACCGGCAGCAGATCCTTATGATGGATAGCATGTTCACGTTTGGATTCAGTGACCTGAATGATCTCTGACAGGGGAATCAGCTGCCCCTCCCGGCTGCGGATCTTGAGTGAGAGCACCCGGCTCAATTCAGCCTGATCAGCCACCGAAAATTCCAGGCGGATGGGGACGGCATATTTTATCCCCTTGCCATGCAGATAACTTACATCCTCACCACCCAGTGCGGTGGCGATAGCTTGGGCAACAGTACTCTGAGAGAGACCGAGCAGGGCTGCCTTCTGCCTGTCTACCTGCAGGATGAGCTTGTCGGCGGGAAACTCCACGCTGTCATCCGTACCCACAATATCGGGGGTGGCCTCGAATATCTGGCGGGTCTTTTTCGCCATTGCAATCTGACCCTCATAGTCCAGGCCGTAGATCTCCGCCACCAGCGGAGAGAGCACAGGCGGCCCCGGAGGAACCTCCACCACCTTAACATTGCCACCAAAACGCTGGGCAATCTCCACCAGAGCAGGCCGTACCGACCGGGCAATCTCATGGCTCTGGCGCTCCCGGTCATGCTTGTCCAGCAGATTGACCTGGATATCACCCAGATTGGCCCCTTGCCGCAGATAGTACTGCCGAACCAGGCCATTAAAACCGATGGGGGCAGCAGTGCCAGCATAGACCTGGTAGTTGGTTATCTCAGGCACCCTCTCCAGCCAGGCGCCCATCTCATTCAGCACCCGTGTGGTCTGCTCCAGACTGGTGCCCTCAGGCATGTCCAGCACCACCTGGAACTCGGACTTGTTATCGAAGGGCAGCATCTTGAGCACCACTGATCTGTTCATCACCAGTGAAACCGAGAGTCCCATCAGCAGCAGGATGCCAGCCAGAAGCAACCAGCGTCGGCCCCGGCCGGTAGAGAGGAAGGGACCGATAACAAAGGTAAAAAAGCGGAAGATGCGGCCATCTGTTGCGGGCGCTTCCACTTCACTGCTATGGATATGCCCACCCAGCGCGCGATTGACCAGCCAGGGGGTGAAGATAAAGGCCACGGCCAGGGAGATGAGCATCCCCATGGAGGTATTGATGGGGATAGGGCTCATGTAAGGCCCCATCAGGCCGGTGACAAAGGCCATGGGCAGCAGTGCGGCAATCACTGTGAATGTGGCAAGGATGGTTGGCCCACCCACCTCATCCACCGCCGCCGGGATTGCCTCCAGCAGATTTTTTGCCCCCAACTGGATATGCCGGTGGATATTCTCCACCACTACAATGGCATCATCCACCAGGATGCCGATGGAGAAGATCAGGGCAAACAGGGAGACCCGGTTGATGGTAAATCCCCAGGCCCATGAGGCAAACAGGGTGATGGCCAGGGTCACCACCACGGCAGCACCCACGATCAGCGCCTCACGCCAACCGATAGCAAACAGCACCAGAATCACCACCGAGAGGGTGGCAAAGATCAGTTTCTGGATAAGTTTCTTAGCCTTGGCATCAGCAGTAGCACCATAGTTGCGGGTGATGGTGACCTGCACACTGTCGGGTATCAACAGCCCCTTCAGTTGCTCAAAACGCTTGATTACAGAGTTGGCCACATCCACCGCATTGGTTCCCGGCTTTTTCGCTACCGCCAGGGTAACAGCAGGGAAGCTACCGGCAGTAGCACCCTTGGCGGCAGGGCCGGTGCCCAGCCAGACATACTGTTCCGGCGTGTCCGGGCCATGGCTCACCTGAGCCACATCACGCAGGAAGATCGGCTTGCGGCCGTGGACGCCCACCACCAGGTTGCCAATCTCCCCGGCACTGGTCAGCAGGGTTCCAGCCTGCACCAGAATCTCTCGGTTATCGGCCGTGAAGGCCAGACCATCCCGGCTACTATTGGCCGCCAGCAGGGCGCCACGCAGCTCATCCAGACCAACGCCGAAACCAGCCATGGCCTGGGGATCAAGCAGCACACGCACCACCTGCTCTGGTCCACCGATCGTGCTGATGTTACGGGTGCCGGGCACACGTTTAAGTTCAGTCTCAATGGCATGGGCCACCTGGCTGAGTTCATAGGCACCAATGGCGGGATCTTCACTCCAGAGGGTGGCAGTCACCACCGGGACATCATCAATGCCACGGGGTTTGATGATGGGCTGACCCACCCCCAGATTGGGCGGCAGCCAGTCCTGATTGGAGTAGATTTTATCGTAGAGCCGCACGATGGCCTGGGTACGGTCTTCACCCACCCTGTATTGCACCGTCAGCACCGCCATGCCGGGTTGAGAAACAGAGTAGACATGCTTGATGCCCGCAATCTCAGAGAGTACCTGTTCCGCCGGACTGGCTACCAGCTGCTCAATCTCCAGGGCGGTGGCTCCGGGAACGGGAATAAAGACATTGGCAAAGGTGACATTGATCTGTGGCTCCTCCTCCCGTGGTGTAACCAATACTGCAAACACCCACACCAGAAGCCCCAGCAGGGCCAGCAGCGGTGTAATTTCAGTAGTGAGGAAATGCCGTGCAATACGGCCTGAGATGCCGAGGCTCATTTCCGGTTCTCATGCTTGACCTGAATACCGGCAGCAACAGGGTTCAGTGCCACTCGTTCCCCCTCATCCAGCCCGGCAAGGATTGCCATCATGCCATCAGCAGCCTCACGTCCCGGACGGATCTGTCGCAGCATGATTTGCCCATCCTGGGTCACCACATAGACAGCAGCAACCTCACTGCGCTGGACGACGGCCGCAGCCGGAATCAGGAGCTGCCGGTGACTACCCACCACAAAGGCAACCTTGACGTACATACCTGGAAAGAGGCCTGCTGTCCCTGCAGGCAGATCCAGCCGCACCTTGAAGGTATGGGTAGCGGGATCAGCAATAGGGAATACGGTGAGCTTTTCCGCCACCCAACTCCCGGCACCTTTTTTTGCTGAGAGCACCTGAGCCTTACCCGATTTACGAACAGCCTCGATCAGGCTTTGGGGTACGTCTACATTAACCCGCAGCCTGTTCAGAGAGAGGCCGGTCATCAGTGCCTGGCCGGGTTGGGCAGTCTCACCCACCTCTACATGGCGGGCCGTGACAATACCGGCATAGGGAGCATATATCTTGGTATAGCCATACTGCTCCCTGGCTTGCCGCAGTCCGGCACGGGCAGACTCATAACGGGCCTTGGCCGTCTTGCGTGCCGCCTCAGCCTCATCCATTTGAGACCGGGCAACCAGCTTTGTCTTATAGATCTTTACTATCCGCGCATGGGCATCCTTTGCCTCTTCCAACAACGCCTGGGCCGCTTTCAGATCCGCCTCGGCTTGTGACAAGCGGGCCTTCTGTTCAGTATCACGCAGGCGGATAATCAGAGCGTCTTTTTCCACATAATCATCCACATCAAACAGGATCGCCTCCACCACACCACCGGTCTGAGCCGAGATCGTGGCCTGATTGGCGGCCTCAACCTCCCCATTCAGGATCTGTTCCTGGGGGAGTTGCCGGTATTTCGCAACAGCAGTCTCAAGCGTGGGTGGGGCGGCAACAGTGAGCTGGGATAGCACCAGCAGCAGGGTGATCAGACTCCATTTCCAATGGCGGGCAAACATGCGCTAATCCTCATACTCTTCAGCGGAGCACGGGCGTCCCACCCGCGAATAAGACCAGAATAACTGCCTCATCAAACACCGCATCTCCAATACCGGCAGCTGAATCTCTATTCAGCAGAGAACTGAATAGTTGAACTGGACAGTTACCATCATAGTACGTCCCTAAGAATTATCACGCACACCGCTACTTTTCCCAGAGGTAAGATAGAGCCAGAGAAAACCAGAGACCCCAGCCAAAATTGAGGCAAGAAGAATCCCCGTTTTGGCCATCAGCAGATCCTGAGCATGATTGGCAAAGCCCAATTCTGCAATAAATATCGACATGGTAAAACCAATACCACCCATCAGTCCTACGCCCACAATGTGCTTGAAGTTCAGACCCTGCGGAAGTGTGGTCAAACCAAATTTCACTGCAATCCAGGAGAAACCCGCGATACCGATCAACTTTCCGACAACCAAACCGAGGGCAATACCCATTGAGACCGGATGCGTGACAATGGTGCCAAAAGAGGACCAGTCAACAGGGATACCGGCATTGGCCAAAGAGAAGGCAGGGATAACAAGATAGGCAGAGGGCAGATGCATCTTGTGCTCCAGGGTCTGGGCAGGTGCCTGCACCAGCTGCACACCCTCACCCAAGGCTTGAACACGGGAACGCAGCTCATCATTTTTGACGATATTCTCTTCACGCCGAAAGGCCTGTTGAATCTGTCTGACTCTCTTATTGATCTGCGCAAGAAAGCGGCCCGGATCATACTTGGGGCGCATGGGAATGGTGAATGCCAAAAAGATGCCCGCAAGGGTCGCATGCACACCACTCTTCAACATCGCTACCCAGAGCACCACGCCCAGCAGGATATAAGGTAAAGGTCGGCGGATTCCACCAAGATTTAATGCAATCAACAGCAGCAACATGGCGCCAGCAATAGCCAGGGCAAAGAGATTTATGCTCTCCGTATAGACCAGTGCAATCACCAGAACAGCGCCCAGGTCATCCACAATCGCCAGAGCCACCAGAAATGTCAGCAGGTTTTTTGGTATCCGGTTGCCCAGCAGTGCCAGAACCCCGAGAGCAAAGGCAATATCAGTTGCCATCGGCACACCCCAGCCATCAAAGGCATGCCCTTCCGGATTGATGCTGATATAGATAAGAACAGGCACCAGCATGCCACCTATGGCTGCAATGATGGGGAACATCGCCTGTCTGGGGTCAGCCAGTTCACCCACCAGAATTTCACGCTTGAGTTCTAATCCAACCACGAAAAAAAACAGCGCCATCAAACCGTCATTGATCCAATGATGCAGCGACATGGATAGCTGAAACCCTGGCGTACCAATCGTAAATGGCGTTTTCAGCAGGTGGTGATAAGCCTCAAACCATTGGCTGTTGGCAATAGTGAGCGCAATGATGGCACACAACATAAGCAGAACACCACTGGTGGTCTGACGGTGAATAAACTCTTCCAGGGGTGTTAATACCCGATCAAAGGCCTTTTCCCATGGTGCGATATACTCTTTTTTTGGCTGTTTTTTCATCAAAAAACTCATTTAGAGAACGATGGAACTGTTATCTGACTCCATATCAGCCACTTTGGTTTAATCAGGCTCTGTTTTGCGCCTGAATATGTTCAGCAAACCCAGCACCCGCTTCGGTGTAGATATTGAACACGGCGGTTGCACCTGACTGACGCAACAGCTCTTCCTCATCCGAATACCTTGCAGTTGCGGCAATACGTCCAGGGAAAGATATCTCTTGCAGCTGCTCCAAAGCATCCAGATTGGCTTGCAGATTCGGCAATGCCAACATGATAAGTTCAATGCTGTGATCCTGCTCTATTTTGTCCCAGAAATCTGCATCACTGGGATCACCATGTAAAACCTTGCATCCCATCGCCTGAAGCCCTTTAATCAACTCGGCATCGAAGTCAATGCCAACCACCGTTTCACCATGGAACTCACGCATCCTGTTATAGGCGCCACTACCCACTCTGCCCATGCCAAAGATAGCAATGGTTGCCCCGTGTGTATCCAAAAGCATATCACCGGTAAGCCTCTCCGGACATTGAAACTTCCGCCAATAATTTCTGTATGCACTGTAGATTTTGTTATCTCTGCGATTTAATGGCGCCATAACCACGAAAGAGAGGGAGAGTGCAATGGCAATAACAACCAGCCATTCAGCATCCAGCCAGCCATTGGTTACACCAATTGCGGTAATAATCAGACCGAATTCACTGTAGTTGGTCAGGTTCAGGGTCGCCAGCAGTGAGGTACGCGCCCGTAATCTGAAGCGGGTCATCAGCGTAAAAAAGAGCGTAGATTTAATAAAGATAAAGGGTACAAGCAACAGCCCTATAAACAAGACCTCCCACGACAGTTGCCCCGACATGCCAATAGAGAGGAAAAAGCCCACCAGAAAGAGATCCTTGAGACCCAGCATTATTTTGGCCAGCTCCGTTGATTTAGGGTGGGTTGAGATCAGCAGCCCCATAACAAGGGCACCCAGATCATCCTTCACCCCACTCAGTTCAAACAGCTCAGCCCCACCCAGCGCCAGAACCAGGCCGTACAGAATCAACAGCTCACCATGACCCGTCTTTTGCAATAGATGATGAAACAGCGGCCGTAGCGGGATGAGTAGAAAAAGCAGTAACGCCCAGGGCGAAGGAACCTTCCCCATGGATGCGGCCAGAAAGATAACCGCAGCCAGATCCTGCATCACCAGGATGCCAATAGCAATCCGCCCATGCAGTGACTTCATCTCACCTTTATCCTCCAGCACCTTGACTGCAAATACGGTACTGGAGAAGCTCAATGCAAAAGCAAGCATCAGTGATAATTTAAGATCCAGGCCGGAGAAGAGTGGTACATTCATCAGGGCCAGGCCAAAGATCATCACGCCAAAGAGAGCCATGATGGTTGAGATATGCAACGCAGTCACCGCCCAGACCTGTGGCTTTAGCAAGACTTTAAGATTCAGTTTCAGCCCAACGGTGAACAGCAGCAAAGTGATACCCAGATCAGCCAGCTTCTGCAGCATCTCTCCACTTGCGATACCCAGGACGTTGAGCATGAAACCGGCCGCCAGAAAACCAACCAACGGCGGCAGACTCATCACTCTTGCCAGGAAACCCAGCAAAAAAGCCAGGGATACCCAGGCAACATCCCCTAATACGATAGCAACCCATTCAAAATCCATAGATCTCTTGCCCAACCCTGCATAGAAACATAGTTTTGTCAGCCACCAAAACAGCAACTATTACCCAAGATCCGCGATTGATTGTGGATGCAGAGTGCAAGATATTGGTTTCACAGTGCTTTCAAAAAATCTTAGCTTCACCCATAGGTTAAGCGGGTATTTTTTGGAAGCGCTGTGGAATCAAGAGCTTGTGCTATGCGCCGCAATCAATCGCGGATCTTGGGTATTAACAGGCTCATCCTCTTCAGCTCTAAATTAATCTTACGTCTTATTGAGTTCCTTTTCAGTAAGCGAGGCGGTCAACTCTCCACCTTCCTGACAGTATAGAAACACCAGCAGAAGTCAGGCTAAAAAATATTAGCGATATTGCCGAAGATAGCGCCACTCATACAACCGTTTCAGCCAGTGGAAGATGCGCATCTCAGGCAGCACCAGATTGTATTTTGGTGTTCGAGCCACCAACATGCCGCTGGTCTGGCTGTCGATAATACAGACCAGTTCTACCTTGAAAGTTTTTGAGGGCGTTCTGCCTTTCAGCTCTGCAATGAGGTTGGTCGTTGCAGCTTCCGCCTGAAGATCCGCCATGTGAGCCTGCTTGGGCATCCAGGCAGGGCCGGGGAAGCTGCCAGAGTCACCGGCCACATAGACCCGCTCCATACCCTCCACCCGGCACTCTTTATCTGCACGGATAAGGCCACCTTCTGAGCGGGGCAGATCGCTGTTATCAAACCATCGGTTGCCGGTCATGCCCGGCATAAACAGGATCAGATCAGCCGCAAACTCACCACCCTCAGTCACCACCTTGTTTTCAGTAAATTGCTTGAGCTTATGGCCCAGATGGGTCTCAATATCACGCATCTCCATCTGTCTCAACAGCCCCGCTACAGCCTTTGGCCCCAACCGTTTACCTGGCTCAGCACCTGGGGTAAAGAAGATCAGCTTGAAGCGATCACGCCGCCCCTCCAGCCGTAGCTGACGGTCGATACCGAAGAGAAATTCAAACATGGGGCCACCACGCATGGCGGAGGGTTCCTTGGGATTGCCGGAGAAGCCAATGGCAATAGTGCCACTCTGCAGCTCTTTCAGGCGATCACGGATCTTTACCGCCGCAGGAATGCCTTCACAGGGGATGATGGCATGCTCAATACCGGGGAGCTTTCTGATAAAGCGACCACCGGAACAGATAATCAGCCCATCATTGCTAACCTCTCCGTTATCAGTAAGCAGGGTGCGGCCGCCATCCTTCAGCCCGGTGGCCGAGCCCTGGTGGTAGTTCACCCGCATGCGCTGGAAAAAGTTATCCAGCGGGATCAGCAGATCCTCCGGCCGACGCAGCCCCGATGGAATCCAGATGGTTCCGGGCAGATAGCTAAACACCGGCCTGGGAGCTACCAGGGTGATCTCCATACCGGACTCTGCGGCACGCAATTTCCGAACAGCCGTCAGAGCTGCAAAACCGGAACCCACGATAGTCACTCGTTTCACTTAAATCCCCTCCCCCTTAAAACCCAATAACAGTTCTCGATTCACATGAAACTCTGGCCACTTCACAGGGTCAATGAAGCAGGATCATTCCTCACTCTTCTCTGGCCCCCAGGGCGTAAGCCCGGTAGCCGGATTGACACTGCGCAGGTGCAGATCCCGCTGCGGGAAGGGGATTTCGATACCGTTTTCCCGTAGCACCTTTTCCAACGCCATGTGTAGCTCATGGGTGAGGGGCATGCGCTGGATGCGCTCCTTTACAAACACCCGCACCTCAAAATCCAGGGAGCTATCACCAAAACCGATAAAAAAGACCGTAGGACTCGGCTCTTCGAGTACCAACGGATTCGCAGTAATCGTCTCCATCATGATCCGATGGGCTTTTTCTGTGTCAGAACCGTAGGCGATACCTACCATAAAAATGATCCGGGTAATCTGATCTGAAAGGGTCCAGTTGATGAGAGGTTCCACCACCAGGGTCTGGTTGGGGATGATCAGCTCCTTGTTGTCCCAGTCGATGATGGTCGTGGCGCGTATCTGAATACGGGAGACAGTGCCGCTCACCTCTCCGATAGTAACCGTGTCACCCACACGAACCGGCCGCTCGAACAGGATAATCAGGCCGGAAACAAAATTCGCAAAGATCTCTTTGAGCCCGAAACCCAGCCCCACGCCGACCGCCGCCACCAACCATTGGAGATCACCCCATCCAACGCCGATAAGGCCGATGGCGGCAGCCACTCCGCCGGTGATGATCAGGTAGCGGCTGATGCTTGCCACGGCATAACGGTTACCGGGTTCGAGGGCCAGGGGTTGGAGCACCGCAATCTCAAGCAACCCCGGAAGATTGCGCTGCGCAACAAAGGTGACCAGCAGAACCCATATCGCCAGCCCGGCATCGACAATGGTGATCGGCAACAGCCGCCCACCTTCAGCGCCAGGCAATGTCCGCTCCCAAAGCACAAACTCCTCAAGCACGCTCAGGGCCGGAGCCACTGGCGACCAGATCCACCAGAGTCCGATCAAGGCAAAGAGAGTGAACAGCAACCGCAGCAGTCTGCGGGTCTGTTCATTGATGGTCTGGATCTCAATCTCCGGCATCTCCAGACTCTCAGGGGCGATCTCTCCGGCCTGCCCGGCCGCCTCCCTGGCAGCACGCACCTCCTGGTCAGCCTGCCTTTTTGCAAGGGCACGCTTGAGGGCCAGCCGCCGCTGGGCAACCAGCAGCCAGCGCACTGCAAGGAGATAGAGCAGAAAGGCCAGGATCACAACCAGGATGGGGTAAAAGATCAGCCCCGCCAGGCGCAGGCTCGTGTAGTAGTGCCCTTCGGCGGCCAGTGCAATGAGAACCAGCGGCATCGCAAGAGAGAGGGGATACCAGAGGTAGCGGATGCGCCAACGCCATCCATTAAGCCCTTCTGCAGACCGTCTTCCCAGCACACCGGCATCAGCCCGCAGCACCCGCCAGGCGAAGATAAGAACCAGCAGTGACCCAACCATAAAGGCCAGCCTGCCAAGGCTATCCCGATAGAGTACCGAGGGTGACGATTCTGTCATTGCAACCAGCGCCGTCAACAGCACAAAGACCGGCATCAGCCACTAGAGGTTTTTCGATAATACCTTCCTTGGCTGGGTCTGCCAGCGGAAGTGGCTCCCGGCAAGTCCGTCTTTGACATACAGGGCACGGAAAAACCCGAGGATAAAGAACATTTCCGCAGCGGCTGAGAGGCCGGAACCAACAGTATGGCTGAAACCGATAGTATCACCTGTCTGGAGAAGCCAACCGCCGTAACAGAGCAACAATGCCCAGGGAAGAGGCCGCAACACCGTGATGGCCAGCGCAGCCAGCGTGTGGGAAAAATGGTCTTGACGTACCTTTCCCACATCCTTTGCAAAATCCACCAGCTTATGCCGCATCCACTTTCTCATCCCCAGCAGGACGATAATCAGTAGGGCAATCGCAGAGGTAGGCAGTGGACGATTGAAGGCCAGGCGCCCCAAATCCCCACCTGCCACCAGCCAGTTCCCCACGGAAAACAATATAGACAGGGGTTCCCGGAAGCGGGTAAACCACTGCCAATCGATGGACTCGGCATTGGCAATCCACAACAGGTTCTCATCGAGCAGTTCGCGGTATTTCTGGATCTTGGTGATAAGATTCTGTTGTTCGAGGACAAGATCCCCAAGCAGCTTTGCATTCTGGCTGTAAACGTTATCAAGCTTACTCAGAAGGTCTTTTCTATCCTTCAGCAGACGCATCAGCTGCTTTTTAATCCTTTGGCGCTCCGCCTCAGAGAGCGCCGCCAGTGCCTTTTCAGAAGCCCCAAGAATGGCCTTGACGGCCTGTTCCACGTCAATCAGATCGGTCTGCTGCTCCTGAATCCGGAACTGGGCCAGGCGGATCTCTGCAAGCTCCCTTGCCCGCCGCGCCTTTCTTTTCTCATAGTACGCAGGTTCCGGGAGATTACTGCGCTGAGAGCGCATGAATTCACCAATTGTTTTATCTACCGCAGAGATCTCCAACTGCTGACGCACCCGTTGGTAGTTGCGGTCGAGTTGTTGGAGTAGGTTGCGGCTCTTTTTCAGCCGCTCCGTAGCAGTCTCATTGGCTCTCCCCAGCTCGGTTAACCGCTGACTGAGCACAGTGTTTGTTTCGGCAGCTGCCTGTAATAGCGGATGCATCCCTGCCGCCCGCTCTTCGGCCCGGGCCGTCAGTTTCTCCGCCTTTTCCGCTTCCCGGGCGCGGCGCCGGTTGATCTCCTCTTGTGCCGCCTGCTCTGCGGCTCTTGCTATGTTGAGCTGCAGTTCAAAAAGCCCCGATTTGGCTTTCAACAGTTCCAGCCGCTGCTCATGGCTCAATCGCTCCAGTTTGAGCATATCAATTTCGGCAGCAAGTGATCGCCGCCGTGCTTCTAATGCTACTCGCGATACCTCCGCAACCTCAGGTGCCACGTTCACAGTTGCAGGTTTACGCAGTTGGCTCTCTATCTCCTCCAGATGGGAACTGGCAAGCGCCAAGGCCTCGCGGCTGGCATCGGGCCGGCTTTGCAGTACGCCAAGCGCCTGGTTCAGCTCAGCAAGTTCGCTACTGATGCTGCTGATTTTTGTTTTATCTTGTGCAATCTGCTGTTCCAGACTGGCAATCGAGCGTTTTGATAGATCGGGGGCGATCTCTTTGGCAGCTTGCCTGGTGAGTTTGTCAATTCGACTCTGGATCTGCTTTGCTTTCTTGGGCGCCTCAACAATCGCCCGCTTAAACTCTTCCGCCAGGGCGCTGAAATCCTCTGCCAACTGTAGCGATTTGACCGCATCCCGATAGTAGCCAATCTTCAGGCTGCGTTCCGCTTCATTCCCACCGGCAGCCTCATCCAGCGCCTTGATGCGCTCCTGTATGCGCTCAATCCCAATAGGATCTATCGCCAGCACCTGCACCGGCATCAATGAGAGGAAAAACAGAAAAAGGATCACTCGAAGCATTGATGCAATGTTACTGATATTTTTGATAAATAGCTCTTCATTCAGGTTTATCCATGGTCAGAAACCCTTTTACCTGAACTCATGGGTTTCTGATGGATACAGAGTGTAATATGTTGTTTTCACGGTAGGATCAAAAAATCTTGGCTTTACCCATAGGTTAAGCAGGCATCTTTTGAACCGCTGTGGAATCAATCGGCCTGTTCCTCTATAAATCGTCCATACTGGAAATCGGCTTTCTGGATATGTTTGACCAGCCACTCCATCAGATATCTGGATACTTCAGAGGTGATAGCCAGCGGCGCTGCTTCCAACTCATTGAGGAATATTTCTGCCTGTCTGATGAAACCCTGATGCAACTGGATATGGGCTTCCAGGCCGGGATACCCATACCGCCGCATCAGCTCCTCTTCTTCGGTAAAGTGAACCTCGGCATAGGCATTCATGTCAAGGAGAGTCTCGACAATTTCCCTGGTATCAAGCTGCTCTATGGCCAGATGAATCCGGTTGATGAGGTTGATGAGATATTTGTGCTGGTTGTCGATGAAATCCACACCGACAGACAGGGCCTCCCGCCAGACCAGTATTTCACTGGAGACCGGCTTCTGTTCCAGTATTTTTTTCTTTTTACCGTCACCGTTGCGGTCATCGTAGAGTTACTTGACCTCCAGGATTTCCGGGAGGCCGTCCATCAACGCATCCACCAACGCCGGGTCGAAGTGGGCACCGGCACTCTCTTTGATACAAGAAAGGGCCTCTTCCAGGGGCAACGCCTCTTTGTAGGGACGCTTTGTGGTCAGCGCATCGAAGACATCCGCCAGCGCACAGATACGGCCAAACAGGGGGATATTCTCACCCGCAAGCCCCTGGGGATATCCGCTGCCATCCCATTTCTCATGATGGGTCAGCGCAATTTCCCGGCTGGCTTCTATCAACGGGTGGCTGCCTGACAGGATCTTCGCTCCAATCACCGTATGCTGCTGCACCGTAGTGAACTCCTCAGCCGTCAACCGTCCAGGCTTGAGCAGGATCTGATCAGAAATACCCACCTTCCCGACATCATGCATTGGGGCAGCCTGTTCAAGCAGTTCAAGCTGCTCCTTCTTCAGTCCGATTCTCCTGCCGATAACAACGGAATACTGACTCATTCTCTTGATGTGTTCACCCGTTTCATTGTCGCGGAACTCAGAGGCAGTAATCAGCTTGTGCAGGATGTCCAATTGAGCCTTCTGCAGCCGGATACGGTTGATCTCTGCCCTGAGATGAAGGTTCCTGTTCAGCAGGATATTGGAAACAGTGCGCCCCACCATCCCCATAAAATTTGCTTCCTCCGGATGGGGTTGGTGGCCATGTTCAAGGTATAAAACAATAACGCCGATAACCTCATTGTTATTGTCCAGCAACGGAATATTGTAGTGGCCGTGATCCGCCATCCCATCAAACTGGATATCATGATCATGATCCACACAATTCCGAAACAGAATGGTTCTGGATTCAGCCGCCTTGCCACACAGGCAACAGCCAAACGGAATCTTGGCACATTTTTTCTGTAGTTGAGGGGGCAGCCCATGCTGAACCGCCAGCACCAGCTCCTGATGGTTGTTGGTGACAAAGATGGCGCCCTTCTTTTCCACCCTCAGCCAGGAGATGGAAACGAGGACATCAAGGATCTCTTTGAGTTGCTGCCGGAAACTTATGGGTTTCAGGGCAATATCCAGAATGCAGGATATCGCCGTTTTTGTCTCCCACTCGGGGCTGAGGCTATCTTCCTTCCTTCGATTTCCCTTCCGCCGGTCCAGGCAATGTTTCCCACCATCTGGCATGGAAGGGTCCGTCTCTCTTTTGGCTTGCATAGTTCTTTTCCTTAGCGTGGCACCACATCATCAGGAAATCTGCCTTACCAGAACTACATTCCCGCTCTCTCAGTATCGACATCGGGCAAATATACTTTAGATAGAGTCGGCTAAATCTGACACTACTCGTTATATCAAGTACTAATCCGCATCATCCATGTGCTGCTCTTTGGTCACACTTACCCAGCCAAAATCACTAAACACACTAAAGAGCGCAGGCACTACAAACAGCACCAGGAGCGTTGCCACCAACAAGCCAAACACAATACTGCACGCCAGTGGGATCAGGATCTGGGCCTGCAGACTGGTCTCCATCAGCAGTGGCGTCAACCCTGCTACCGTGGTGAGTGAGGTCAGCAGGATGGCGCGAAAACGTTCCCGGCTGGCGATCTTTGCCGCCTCCGGTATGGGGATGCCTTCACGGGCACGCAGTTTCAGAAACTCCACCAACAGGATTGAATCATTCACCACAATACCGGCCAGTGATACGGCGCCCATGATGCTGGGCATCGACAAATCCAGGCCCATCAGGAGGTGCCCCCAGATCACGCCGATCATCGCCAGCGGGATGGTCAGCATGACAGCCACAGGTTAAATGTAGCTGCGGAACTGAAAACTCAGCAGGATGAAGATGCCGACCAGTCCGATCAGGAAGCCCCGCGCCATCGAGCTGCTGGTTTTACTCGACTCTGCCGCCTGGCCTTCCAGTATGACGCTGACATCGGGATAACGCTGCTGCAGTTCGGGAAGGAAGTCACGCTGGGTGGCAACCAGAATCTGATTGGCATTGCCCAGCGCTGTGTCCATGTCGGCAGTGATGGTGACAGTTCTCACCCCTTGAATACGCTGGATACGCGCATAACCCCGGCCCATCTCAATATCGGCCACGGTGCTAAGGGGCACCTGATCTCCCTTGGCAGTCACGATGCGGAAACTCTGCAGATCATCAAATGTGCTCTGACTCAGGTCAGTGAGTGCCACACTGATCTCGTAGGATTCGGTCTCAGTCTCGATCTCATCGGCGGTAATACCAAAGAATGCGGCACGCAACTGGTTGGCGATGGTCGCCGCATCCAGCCCGAAGGCAAGGCTGCCATCCTTCAGGTGCAGACGGATCTCCGGCTTTCCGGGACGCAGGTCATCGGCCATGTTGATGACACCCTGATACTGTTGCAACCAGGCCTGTAGCTCCAGGGATGCCGCCTTGAGCTGCTTCAGATCACGCCCCTTGAGCCGGATTTCAATCGCTATCCCTGCCGGGCCGGCCTGTGGCTCTTTGAAATTAAGGCTGATGACATCGGGGATATCGCCCACCTCCTCTCTCCAGGTCTGAAGATAGTCATCCACCCGCCCAACCCGCTCTTCACTGCCGAGGATATCGACACTGATGGTCGCCACATGGGTGCCTTTCTCCCCGGCGTCCAGATTCTGGTTATAGCGAATGGTGACATCCTGTATCAATTCCTTCTGCTCAGGTTGCAGTGGGGTGTAGTGGTCATCAACGCGCTGCAATGCAGCGGTTATCTCCCCAACCACGGCTTCCGTTCACCACAGTGGGGTGCCCTGTGGCAGCAGCAGGCGGGCCTCGAAGGAGTCACCATCGATGTCCGGAAAGGCGACCCGCTTCAGGTGGCCGCCTGCCAGCATACCGATCGACGCAATAAAGAGTGCCAGAACCAGTCCGAGAAAGAGATAGCGCCAATGAATGACCGCATCGATAGCCCGGCCCAGCAGATCATGCCGCAGCCGTTCGATGAACCCATCAAAACGTTGCCGAAAGAGCGGCTGTTTGTCTGCCTCGTGGTTTTTCAGTGCATGTTCCAGATGGTGGTGCAGGATCAGAAAGGCCTCAATCAGGCTCACGGCAAGCACCGCAATCAACACCACTGGAATGACCTCCAGTACCTTGCTCATGTTGCCACTGAGAAATGCCAGAGGGGCAAACACGGCGACCGAGGTGAGAAAGGATGAGACCACCCCAGGCATCACCTGGATGGTGCCATCAACGGCGGCGTGAAAGGCCGATTTCCCCTTGCGCAGGTGGGTTGCGATATTTTCCGCAATGACGATGGCGTCATCCATCAGCAGGCCCAGGGTGATCAACAGCGCCACCATGCTGATCATGTTGATCGACTGCCCCATCAGCGACATGATGAAGAGTCCGCCCAAAAAGGAGATGGGCAGTCCCATGGCCACCCAGAAGGCGAAACGCAGCTGAAAAAAGAGCCACATCACCAGGAATACCAGCACCAGCCCCTGCAGGCCATTGCTGGTCAGTATCTGCAGGCGGTCACGCACCACGGTGGAGCTGTCATTGGTCAGGGTAAATTTAATACTCGGTGGGGCCAGCTGCTGCTCACGCTCAATGAAGGTCTCTACCGCGTTGAAGACGCGTAGCGTATCCTCTGTCTTGGCCTTGTTGACCTGTAGCAGTGCCGCCCGCCGGCCATTGAACAGGATCTTCTCCTCATCCAGTTCAAAGCTGTCATGGATGGTGGCGATATCACCCAGCCGGATCTCACCACCACTGCCGGTGCCGATGATCACCAGCTCATCCAGCCCCTGCAGGGTGCCCTGTTGATCCATGAACCGGATCAGGTAGTTATGCTGCCGGGTCTCGACCGAGCCTGCCGGCAGATCAATATTCTGCCGTGCGATGGCATTCGCCAGATCACTGATGCTGAGGCCATGACGCTGCAACATCTCAGCAGAAACCCTGACCTGCAACTGGTGCTCGGAAAAGCCGGAGAGGACAACCTGTGAAACCAGTGGCAACATCTGCAGCCGATCTTTTATCTCCTCAGCATAGGCCTTCAACGCCGGGGGAGAGAGTGGCCCGGTAATGGCGATATTGACCACCTGATCATTGCGGCCCAGCTGTTCAATAACCGGCAGCTCAACCTCTTCCGGAAAGCTGTCAATCGCCTCAACTGCACTTTTAATATCATCCATGAACTGCGCAAAATCGCCACGCTCAGTCATGGTAACGACGGCGCTGGCGCTGTTTTCCAGCGCCTGGCAGCGAATCTCTTCTACCTCATTGACCGCATCAATTGCATCTTCCAGGCGTTTACAAATAGCCTGTTCGACATCCTCCGGGGTAGCCCCCGGATAGGGCACATTTACCTGCACCTCTTGCGGGGCAAATTCGGGGAAGGTCTCCCGCTCCAGTGTTGGCAGCGCAGCGATACCCAGCACCACCAGCAACAGCATCAGCAGATTGGCTGCCGTGGGGTGGGCGGCAAAATAGCGAATCATGGGAGACTATCCGCGAACAGAGGAGAGGAGCTGTTGCAGTGCCGCATCATCAGCAACCGGCTTGAGCAGCATCCCTTCAACCGCCGAAATAAGGTCAGAGATAACCACCTGCTCACCCGCCCGCAGGCCGCCGGTGATGATGGCGTAGTCAGCTCCCTTGGAGCTGATAGTCACCTTGCGTTGCTCCAGCCGCTGCTCTTGGTTCACCACATAGACCTGCCGGCCATGCAGGGCGCTCAGGGGAACGACTAAACGGTGCTCCTGTGGTCGTCCACTCAGTACCACATCGACAAACAGCCCTTTGACCAGCGGTGGACGTCTGCCCGGCTGCACCTGGGCATAGGGCTTGTCCACTTCAATAATGACCCCAACGGTTCGGGTATGTGGGTCAAGGGCATCACTAAGGCGGGCGACCCTGGCATCCCATTCAACCCGATACTGATTCTGTTGCAACAGCACCCGCGCCGAGAGACCGAGCAGTTTGCCCAGTTCAATATTCTCAGCCTCTGTAGGATTAATAACAGCTTCGGAGTAGATCAGGTTACCCAATCGCTCCATCGGGATCTGCACCGCAACCTCGGCCTTTTCAATACCATCGGCCACTACCATCACAGTGCCCTGACCGACAAACTGCTGAAGTTCGACCCTGACCTCGGCAATACGGCCATTGAAGGGCATCTGAATCATCGTGCGTTCAAGATTCAGCTTGGCATCAGCCAGCTGCGCCTGCTGTTTCTCCAACTCTGCGGCCAGCCGCCTGCGATCTACCGGATAGAGCTTGATGCTGTTGATCAGCGATTGAACACTCTTCTGCTGGGCCAGCAGACTACGCTGCTCTTTCCCATAATCAGACTGAGAGATGGAGCTGCGCTTAAGCATCTTCTGTTTACGTTGCAGCTCACTTTTGGCAAGCGCCAGGGACTGCTGTTCAATCACCAGCAATGCCTTTGCATTGGCCTCCTGCACGTCGACCTGGGCCTGCTGCACCCGGATCGCCTCAAGCCCGGTCTCTGCCTGGGTAATGGCCAGCTCATAATCACGGGGATCAATCTGCAGCAGCAGCTCCCCTTCCCGGATCAATGCCCCCTGCTTGAGGCGGGGGTGCAGTGTGATGATTTTGCCACTCACCTGCGCCACGCTGCTCCAGACCCGGCTGGGTTCAACATTGCCCGTCGCCGTCAGCTGCGGGGCAACCGTGGCCTCCGGCACGCTGATCACCCGTACAGCGGTCACCTTCTCGGCAACAGCCCCTTTGCCACCACGTTAATGGAACAGCATATCAATAACACCATAGTCTATTTCTCTCTGCATGAACGCAAAGGCATGCTCCGGTTGAATTGTCACACAAGAGGATCTGCAGAGCTGGCAGCTACGCCATAAAAAGTGCAACTGCCAGATCACGGTTGGCGCAGTTAATGCCTGCCACCCCCACGGTGTTTACCACTCCCACTACCTGAGCCATCACGCAAGCGGGAGCGAGTCCTGGTTCCCTGGCCTTGGTCAGCACCTGACATGTTCCTGCTCCTGCCAGACTCATTTCCATTGCGCATTGCCTGACGCTCTTCCTGACTCATGGCGTCCATCCTGCTTTGGCGTTCAGCACGGTAAGCATCCTTATCTTCTTCACTCATATAGCGGGCCTGATCCCGCATCTGGATTAGGTCATCTGTTGAGTAGCTGCTGAAATCCTCTGCTGCAACAGCAGTTGTTAGCGGCATCCATAGCGCTACGATAAAACATGCAATCAACCCGTTTTTCATCATCTGTTCCTCTTTGGTGTAAGCATAAAAATCATAAATAAGTATCGATTAACTGCGGGGGCCTCTGCGTTTTGCACGGCCACGTTCCAATGGCTCATCCAGGATCATATCCACCTCCATCTGCTCCATTAGCTGGGCCTCGTATGGGACGCCCTGACTCTCAATCTGTCCGACAAATGCCCTCAAGTGGTTACGAGAACCACGCATCAGGTTTTCATAGCTCTGTATCAAATCAGGGTGGGTGGAGGCGGCAATGGCTTTCTGCAGATCCAGAATATCCACCTCTTCAATCAATGCGCCTACATGCAACGCATCAAGAAGAGAAGCATTGCCCTTGGTCATCAGATCGGCATACAGATTAGCCAGATCACTGTTATTAAAAGTGCCAGCAGCATCATCTACCACGGGATCATCCAAACCATACGTATCCAGCTTCATCGCCATCGCATTCATATGCCTCTGCTCTGAGCGTGAGATAGTGGAAAAAACCGGGTTTTTCCACTGATCATAGAGTGTGGAGTAGGCATCCCGTGCCAGCTTCTCCTCTTCCCGCATAAAGATGAGGCTAGCAGCCTCTTCGCTGGTTAAGGCTTCCTGGACAGTTGATGAATCAGGACGCTCTGGCAATTGGTGGGCTTGACCTCTTCCTCCAGCCTGGAGTGGCGCAACGCTGAGCAACGCCATAATTGAGGCAGCTAAAAGCACTTGTTTTTTATTCATGAACTAAGCTCCAAAATCGAGTAATTGTGAGCGATGCCCAATGCATCACTCTCATTTCGTAGCTTATTGGAGATTAGTTTCTGTGGTGTTTCTAAAGATCAGAGTATTGTTTCAAACTGTTTCTACTGGGCTTCTGATTTTTTATAAGCAAAGTATCCAATCACTATCCAAACCAGAGAGCGGATACTCATGGCAATTACCGTGCGTTGCTCATAGAGACCTCCACCAAAGATGTATGCTGCAAACATGGCAAAAATCACAAGGGTAGCTGCAGCAATTAAAATCGCAATCCCTGCTGCCCATTGCCGCTGCTGCCACAAACCAATCCCGGCAATAACATAGGCAAACCCCGCTATAAAATTAAACCAAACAACAAAGGGTACATAATTTCCTGCTTGCTGCCTGAGCTCACCATCAACAAACAGAACCGTCCCCCCAGATTTAATGGTAACCAACCCAAACAAGATAGCAACAACAGTAATAAACCAGACCGACGGGGTTCGTTTAACTGACATTGGCATCATTAATATTTCTCCTCTTTATGTTGGTTCATATAAATATTTCAACTATCTTCTACGCCCTGCCCGGGGTGAGGAATGGGAGCGTCCTGATCTACGTGAACCTTTAGTCTGCCGTGGTTTTTTCATGCGAAATTCATAACCAACCCCATATCGAGTGCTTTTATCAGCCACACCATATTTCTTACGTAACCTGTTACTGGCAGCGCTCTTTTCATGCCCAGCATTGCCTGTCTCCTCAGCTGCATGGCTCTCTTCAATAGCGAGCAGATTATCTGCACCCACCACCAGGCCTGGGGTTGTAAGTACAACCCAGATCACAATGGTTAATGCAGCCCTGCTGCTCTTCATTATCAAATTCTCTTTATTAAGGAACATTCAGGAAATAAGTCAGGCATCTGGCTCCTCTTATTTCATTTACATTCCTAAACACAGGATGGTTACAACCTGGACTTCATGCATGGTGGTATACAGAGAGATAAATGGTAATGGAAAATATTGCCCAGACCATTTCAGATAACGGCTAAAGTGTTACAAGCTGTTTCAGCAGGCAGAGACTATAATCGTAGACTACAACCTCTGATAGACTCAGCACCATGGATACCAGAGATCAGAAAATACTTATTGTTGATGATGACCCCCGCCTACGGGAGTTGCTTAACCGTTATCTGGGTGAGCAGGGTTTTCTAACCCATGCTGTTGCAGATGGCATTGCCATGGACAATCATTTGGCCGAGCATCAGGTGGATCTGATCATATTAGATCTGATGCTGCCGGGTGATGATGGTCTGACGCTTGCCAGACGGCTGCGCAAATCATCTGACACCCCGATTATCATCCTCTCAGCCCGTGGCGAAGAGGTGGATCGTATTGTTGGGCTGGAGGTTGGGGCTGATGATTATCTTCCAAAACCATTCAACCCCAGAGAACTGCTTGCCCGCATACGGGCTGTGTTGAGGCGCAGATGCGCCGGGACTCAAGAGCCGGAGTCAAATATCCGCCTGTTTGGCCAGTTTCGACTCAATCTGGATAATCGCTCACTCAGCAAGGGTGGAGAGGAGGTTCCCCTCATTGCGGGTGAGCTGGCCTTGATTGAGGTCTTTACCGAGCATCCCAACCGGATATTGAGCCGCGACAGGCTGGTCGATCTTCTCAAGGGGTATGACCGTTCGCCTTTTGACCGCAGCGTTGATGTGCGGGTTACCCGGCTGAGGCGCAAGATTGAGAACGACCCAAAAGCGCCGCTGTATATCCGCACAGTCTGGGGTAAAGGTTATCTCTTCACACCCAAAGGTAAAGCTGCTTAGCGTTGAATCAGCCCGCTGAATATGAGCTATCCAAAAACACTCTTTGCACGAACCGGCCTTACCATCGCCATACTGGTCTTTCTACTCTTCTCTGGCAGCGTGATTTTTTATTACATCCTGCAACCGGTCGCCCGGCAGGCATCCGAAGACCTGGCAGCATTGATTGTGCTTTCAGCCCAGACCTGGGTTGAGCTGCCCCCAGAAACCCGATCCGACTTTGAGGATGAATTACAGTCTCAGCATGGATTGACCCTTAGCCACACCAATACCCCCCTTACCACTCCGACTATCAAGAGCCCGTTCCTGCATTGTCTGGAAGATGCGCTCTCACACCGGCAGGGGTCTGATATTTTCATCATGCATGATTCAGCAGATAGCAACTGGCTTTGGGTGGATATACCAATAGCAGATTACAGCCTCCGCATCGGCTTCACTCACAACCGCATCCGGGCGCGCCCACCTGCTGCCATGCTTGCACTCATCCTTGGCGCCAGCATTATTACCCTGCTTACCTCACTACTGCTGGTGCGGCGGCTAACCCATCCACTGGCCCGCCTTGCCAAGGAGACATCCCGCTTTGGACGTGGAGAGAGACCTGATCCCCTACCTGAAGATGGGCCTGAAGAGTTCGCGCTGTTGGCACGTAATTTCAACCACATGACAGGCCAGGTTCAACAGCTACTTACCAATCGAACAACACTGTTAGGCGGCATCTCTCATGACCTCCGCACCCCCATTGCCCGACTCCAACTTGCCATGGAATTTATCAATCATGAACAGGATCCAAAGCTGCTGGAGGGTATGCATCACGATCTGGCGGAGATGAATCATCTGATTGCGGCCCACGAACATCAGGGCGGAACAGTCAAGTGGGAAAAACCACCTCCGTGCATGTTACAAACCAACCCTACCGCCCTGAATCGCGTACTGGCTAATCTACTGGAGAACGCCAGGCGTTATGGGGAAAACAAACCTATCAGGATCGAACTTGAATGTGGTATCAATACCGTAACAATATCCCTGCTTGATCGTGGCCCAGGCATTCCTGAGGATCAATTTGAGCGCGTGTTCCAGCCCTTTTACCGACTTGATAGCTCCCGCAACCAAACCACCGGCGGCAGTGGACTTGGTCTCGCCATTGTAAAACAACTCTGCGACATCTACGGCTGGCAGGTGCAACTGCAGCCACGTTCAGGCGGTGGCTTAATCGCCCAACTCACAGTTCTACGGAACAGACACTCAATCACTATGGACTAACTGAATTGATCACAACTGAAAGCTTCCGCTCCTTACCTGCAGAATTACGCTGATCAGGCAAAATGCCCGCACTCCCACAATCAGGGAAGCGTATAGTAAAGTCCACGGCACAGTAATTATAGCTTCTATAATAATCACATTATGGCCTTATACAACACGCTGACTGATGAGCACTGTAGAATCCTCACAAAGCAGGGGTGACACCCTAATCGGCACCATCGCCGAGATTCATGGCCCGGTGGTGGTGATTGCCTGTAACCGGCTGCCACCACTACACCAGGCACTGCGCACCTCTCTGGATCACGAAACCTACCTGTTCGAGGTTCATCAACACCTTGACGAATACCACGTACGTGCCATCACGCTGCACCGAACCGCCGGCTTGCAACGGGGTGCACCGGTTTATGATACTGGCGCCCCACTGCATGTGCCGGTAGCACCTGACTGCCTGGGCCGGCTGTTGAACATCTTCGGCGAACCACTGGATGGCGCCCCACCTTTAACCAAGCAGGGATTTCGCAATGTTCATGGCCGACCGGCGCCACTGCAAGAGGCCATTGGTGCTGGTGGCATTCTTGAGACTGGCATCAAGGTGATTGATCTGCTCTGCCCTTTTATAAAATGGGGTAAGACAGGGCTGTTTGGCGGTGCCGGGGTCGGCAAGACGGTGTTGATTATGGAGTTCATGCATGCCATTGCCACCCTGCACAAAGGTGTATCCGTGTTTGCCGGGGTGGGTGAACGTATCCGTGAGGGCCATGAGCTCTGGCATGAGATGCAGGAGGCCGGCGTAATGCCACAGACCCTGATGGTCTTCGGGCAGATGGATGAGTCACCGGGGGTACGTTTTCGGATTGGGCTTTCGGCTCTGACCTATGCCGAGTATCTGCGTGATACCTTGCACAAAGAAGTGCTATTTGTGATGGATAATATCTTCCGTTTTGTACAGGCAGGCAGTGAAATCTCAAGCCTGTTGGGACGGATGCCTGCCACTGTCGGCTACCAGCCCACCCTGCTCAGTGAGGTAGCAGAGATGCAGGATCGCATTCTCTCTACCCATCAAGGCGCCATTACCTCAGTACAGGCGGTCTACGTACCAGCGGATGATATGACGGATCCTGCAGTAAGCGCCATTCTGAGTCACCTGGATACAACGGTAATACTCTCCCGCACCCAGGCTGGCAAGGGGATCTACCCAGCGGTTGACCCATTGCAGTCCGGTAGCAAACTGATGGATCGTCGCACCCTTGGTGACCGCCATTACACCATCGCAGAGGGAGTCCGTGGGCACCTGGCACGCTATGATGAACTGGAGGACATCATCACCATGCTGGGTATTGAAGAGTTGTCACTGAAGGATCGACGCATTGTTGTGCGTGCACGCAAGCTGCAGCGCTACCTTACCCAACCATTCCGAGTTATCGCATCTCACACCGGCATGCAGGGTCTGTCCGTGCCGCTGGAGCAAACCCTGGATGATTGTGAGGCCTTTCTGCTGGGCCGTTACGATGACCTGCCGGAAGAGCGCTGCTACATGCGCGGCAGCATGGCACAGGCAACCTGATGAAAAGCTTTACACTACAGCTTCAGGATGCGGCTCACACCGAGCAAATCGAGGGTGTAACCTCCTTTGTCGGGGAGGATGCCAGCGGCAGCTTCGGTATCCTTGCGGGGCACACTCGCACAATGACCTCCCTCGTGTTCGGGCTGGCGCGCTTTCGCATTAGAAAAACCCCCTGGCAATACCTGGCCCTACCGGGCGCACTGCTATACTTCAAGGACAACAAACTTTCTCTAAGCACCCGACGTTACCTGATGGATGACAACTACGAACGCATCAGTGCTGCACTGCAGAAACAGCTGCTTGCTGAAGAGGCGGAGCTGGGCATGATGAAGCAGAGCCTGCATCGCATGGAAGAGGAGATTATCAGACGGCTATGGGAGATGGGCCGCAAAGGAGGTGCTGCTTGAACCAGAGTGAGCAGCTCCGTAAACGGGTGGAACTGCAGGCCCAGCGCATGAAGCAGGCAGAGAAAAACCGTCCTACACTGATCTCACAGACCGTCTATATTGGAACCCTGGGGTTGCTGTTTGTCCTGCCTGTGGTGGGCGGCGCCTATCTTGGGCTCTGGCTGGACGGTCTGGCCGAAGGTTACTCCATCCGCTGGACCTTGAGTCTGCTCTTTGCGGGTGTGGCTGTTGGCGCAGTAAATGTCTACCTTTTTATACGGGAGCGGGAATAGTGGAGAATAGCGGCATCACCGCAGACATCCTGTTCCAGCTTGGGCCGCTGCAAATCAGCAATACCATTGTGACCACTTGGGCAATTATAGCCGCCACCGGGCTTATCAGCTGGCTAATCACCCGTGGGCTACAACGGGAACCAGGGCGAATACAGACAGCAGCCGAAGGGGTTGTCAATGGCATCGAAGAGGCCATCCACGAGGTTGCACCGGAACACACCCGCCAACTGCTACCTTTTATCGGCACCTTATGGCTGTTTCTCATTATTGCCAATCTGAGCGGCTTGATACCGGGTGTCCACTCCCCAACCCGTGATCTGTCTGCCACATCAGCCCTGGCCATTCTGGTATTTCTATCTGTGCACTGGTTTGGTATTCGTACCCAGGGGCTGAAGGCCTACCTGCACCACTACCTCAGGCCAAGCCCTATCCTGCTGCCGTTCCACATCATCAGCGAAATCACGCGCACCATCGCCCTGGCTGTACGCCTTTTTGGCAATATCATGAGCCTGGAGATGACGGCCCTGCTGATCCTGCTGGTGGCCGGTTTCCTGGCACCCATACCGATCCTTATGCTGCATATCATCGAGGCGCTGGTGCAGGCCTATATCTTTGGCATGCTGGCGCTGATCTATGTGGCCGGCGGCATACAATCGCAACAAGTCACACAACAGAAACAGAAAGAAAAAAACGAGGAGTAACCTATGCCTGACCTGTCCACCTTCTCCCTCGCCTCCACGGTAGCCGCAGTTTTTGGCATCGCCCTGGGTGTGATGTTTCCCGCTATCGCCATGGGTCGCGCCATCAGTAGCGCCCTGGATGCCCTGGCCCGGCAGCCTGAAGCAGAGCGTTCCATCATGCGCACCCTGTTTATCGGTCTGGCCATGATCGAGTCACTGGCAATCTATGTGCTGGTTATCGTGCTCATTGTGCTATTCCGCAATCCACTGCTCGAATACCTGCTGAAATAGGCGCCAGCAATGAACTCAACGGCATTGATAACCTTGGGGAGAACCAGTCCATGGAGCTGAACTGGTCCACCTTCTTCCTGGAGATCATCAACTTCTTGATTCTGGTCTGGATACTAAAGCATTTTTTCTATAAGCCGGTATTGGATGTGATCACCCGCCGCCGGATGGAAATTGAGAAGACCCTGAATGATGCCAAGGTTCTGCACGATGATGCTGAAACGTTGCAAGAACAGTATAAAAACCGGCTGGGGGTCTGGGAACAGGAACGACTAACTGCACAGGCAGCATTGAAGGAAGAGATTGAAGCAGAACGAACCCGACAGATGGAGGCCCTGCAAATCACTCTGAAGAAGGAACGGGAAAAGGCCCAAGCCATAGAGCAGCATCAACTGGAAGTCTGCCGGCAGCAGGCCGAAGAGACGGCACTGGCCCAGGGCGCACAGTTTGCTGCACACTTACTGACCGCTGCAGCTGGGCCGGAGCTGGAGAGACACCTATCTGATCTGTTCATACAGGAACTGGCCGCACTCTCTCCCAAACAGACTGAGGCGTTGCGAGCCGCCGGAAGCAAAGCACCCGATAGAATACAGATCAGCAGTGCCTATGTTCTGGATGACACCGCACGTCAGCTGTTGGAACAGTCACTCAGTACAACCCTGGGGATCAACGGGCCTTTTCACTACACACAGGATAAGGCCCTGATTGCTGGTTTACGCATCAATGTGGGAGCCTGGGCTCTGCGAGCCAACCTCCAGGATGAACTAAAAAGCTTTGTGGATTTTGCCCATGACGGTTGAGGCCACCTCACCCACTAGCGGTCTGCTGGAGAGGCAAGCCGCCTGGCTCAAACATTATCGCCCTGGCCTGCGCATCACTGAGCAAGGTGTTGTCGTCTCTGTTGGTGATGGCATCGCCTGGATCACAGGCCTGCCTTCAGTGGGCATGGAGGAGACCCTGCTGTTTGAGGATGGCAGCCGCGCCATGGTCTTTGACCTTACTGAAGAGCTGGTAGGGGCAGTGCTGCTGCATGAAACGGATCAGCTTACCGCAGGAACGGCTGTTTGCCTCTCACCCCGCATGCTGAGTATCCCCGTGGGCGATCAGCTGTTGGGCCGAATCATCGATCCACTGGGCAACTCTCTGGATGGACGAAAAATACCAGAAGCTGCCGCCTGGCTGCCCCTGGAGCGGCGCTCACCCACCATTGTTATGCGTGATTTCATCCGAGAACCGCTCTATACCGGCATCAAGGTAATCGATACCATCGTCCCTATCGGCAAAGGGCAGCGTCAGTTGTTAATCGGCGATGAAGGGCTGGGGCGCAGTTCGGTGGCTCTCGACACGGTGATTAATCAACAGGGCAAGGAGGTCTATTGCGTCTATGTACTTATCGGCCAGAAGCGTTCTACCGTCGTCAATACCATCGAAACATTGCGCAGTTACGGCGCCCTGAACTACACCACCGTTGTTGTTGCCGAGGCCACTGCCCTGCCTGGGCTGCAGCACCTTGCACCATTTGCCGGTTGTGCAGTCGCTGAAGGGTGGATGCAGCAAGGCAAAGATACGCTGGTGGTCTACGATGATCTTGCCACCCATGCCAAGACCTACCGCGAACTCTCCCTGCTGCTGCGGCGCCCGCCTGGGCGGGAAGCCTATCCCGGTGACATCTTTTCCGTCCACGCACGCCTGCTGGAGCGCGCCACCTGCCTCAATGCCGCCCATGGTGGCGGTAGCATGACAGCCCTGCCCATCGTGGAAACCAAGCAGGGAGAGATTGCTGCCTATATTCCCACCAATCTCATCTCCATCACCGATGGGCAGCTTTACCTGGACCGGAGCCTCTTCGCCGCTGGTTTCCGGCCTGCCATTGATATCACCCGATCCGTTTCCCGCATTGGCGGCAAGGCGCAACACCCCTGCATCAAGGATGAGGCCGGACGTATGAAGCTGGATTACCTGCAGTTTCTGGAATTGGAGATATTTACCCGCTTTGGCGCCAGTCTTGAAGCCTCTATGGAGGCAGCTATCCAACGTGGTCGCATACTGCGTGAGATCCTCAAACAGGATCGTCTGACACCTCTGCCGGTTGAATTTCAAATGGCCTGGATGGTGGCCTTCAACGATGGCCTGTTCGATAAGAGTAAGCCGGAGGATATTCCTGCCCGGCTGACAATGCTTGAAGAGCGAACCCGCCGATCAGGACTCTCCCTGAGCAGTCCACGGAAACAGTGGGTTAAGGCCTTAACCGACTGGCTCAGCGATCAGAACCGGGAACAGCGTCGGCCATGACCCAACGCCATCTGTTGGAGCAGCACCGCCAGACACTGGGAGAGGTGCGCGGCATCATGAACTCCATGAAAATCCTGGCCCACATGGAGGTTCGCAAGCTGGCGCGGTTCCTCGATGCACAGCGTGCGGTGATTGCCCATATCGAGACTGTGGCAGCTGATTTTATCAGCTGCCACCCCGAAGTGCTTCCGCAGCCGGGGGCATTGAGGCAGGTCTACCTGCTGTTGGGCTCGGAGCGTGGTTTTTGTGGTGATTTTAACGAATCACTGTTGATGCAAATGGAATCTCACATACATGAAAGCAACATCGGCACACCCCGGCTGATAGCGGTGGGGCGCAAACTCTGCACTCAGCTGGAAAAAGATACGCGTGTGGCTGCTTTCATCAATGGTGCCAGTGTGGCTGAAGAAGCAGAGAAGGCACTGCTCCAAATCATCAACACCCTGGTTCAGCTGCAGGCAGAAGGTGGCACACTATCACTCACTGCAATCTATCATGACCCGGACAGGGAGCAGCTCATCACCGCTGAAGTGCTGCCACCTTTTGAAAAACAGCGTACTATTGCACCGCATTTCTCACACCCGCCACAGCTTAATCTGTCACCAGATGCCTTTCTGGCTGAGCTGATTGACCATTACCTGTTTGCTGCCCTGCATGAGATTCTGCATGTTTCATCAATGGCAGAAAACCTGCGCCGCGTGCGACACCTCGAAGGCGCCGTTCAGCACCTGGATGACAAGTCAGCAGACCTAATGCGCCAATGCAATGCCCTGCGCCAGGAGGAGATCACTGAAGAGATTGAGGTGATCCTGCTGAGCACAGTCAGTCTTGATGAAGGCCGACATCAAAATAGCTGTTTGACTGACCATTGATGATCCTATTGCTGCGCAGCATCAGGTATCGCAAACACCACCACCAGCAGCAAGAAACCGGCAATGGCCACAAACCCGATACGCTGTACAAAATGCCCACACCCACGGGAAGCGATCAGCGCCACCACGCACTGCAACAGGTAATAGAGTGCAAAGGCACGCGAGGCAATGGTGATGATCTCGAAGATACTGGCCGACCAAATCAGAATAATCGCCATCGTGGCCACCAAAACGTAGCCGAAGCTGGGCGTCAGGCGGCGACGGCTAAACTCGGATAGCAGGCCACCGGAACCGGCGGTATCGGCAACCGCCGCGCTAAACTGGCTCATCACCGCCGCTATAATCAGCATCGCCGGCAGTACGGCAGAGACTATGGCGGAAAGCGTAATGATGGCTGTCTCATCACGTTGCGCATGAAAATCACCCAGCAACGGCAACGACAAACCGATGAACAACAAATAGACTGCACCCGACAGGATCTGCGCATAACGCATGGTGCGGATGCGCGTTTCGGCATCATATTCCGACCCCAGATAACGAGAGGTCTCGAAGCCCTGGATGATCAGCAGAATACCTGCCAACAGTCTTAATGTATAAGGCCAGTCCTCCACTGAGTGATAACTGATCTCATTCCCGGCTTGTGCCAACCAGTTTATGTCAAACCAGGCCAATCCAAACAATAGCGCCATAATGATCGCCAGTTTGATATCAACCGCCGACTCTTCCAGCCTTTCCAGGCCACCCAGTCCACGCCACAGCCCCACCAAGGCAATAAAAATCAATATCCCCGTTGTAATCATGTTGGCCAGAAACTCGCTCTCTACCTCCATGGCGCGCAATACAAATGAAGCCAGCAGGCGCAAATAAAACGCCACTGAAATCACATAGGCAATACTCAATATCAGACTGGAGAAGCGTTCAACAACAAGCAGCAATTTTGGCCCCTGATCCCTGCTCAGTAGCGGTTCAGCGTAACGGATGTTATAGCGAATGACCTCACCAATCCCATAGGCCAGCAGCACGATACCTGCCATTGCCAACAGTGCCCAACTGTTGACCGCATGAGCCAGCAGCGGTGCCGCGACCAAGAAACCACTGCCAATGATCGATGCCAGTGGTGTTACCGTTGCCCGCCAATCACGGGAATGCCGAAATCGCGGATGAAACAACACCACAACGACAACCATGGCAACGGTGAGCAGCAGGGCATTTTCAAGCATCAGTGATTTTCTCTAACATCCAATCATCTTTTTTGGTCAACTCCTCGGAGAGGCAGATCGCCAGGATATTCTCCCAACTGTTCTCTTCACATTTGATACAGCTGAATTGTGTTGTCATGATCCTCCCCTATAATCTGTAATTGTAACTGATGGGATATACTTCGATACCAATCTTGATGGGGGCTATAAGTGTAGTATAAAGATTATTACAAGGTCATGGGGATCAAGAAAGACGCCACCCAGGATGAGATCAAACGTGCCTATCGAAAACTGGCGCGAAAATACCATCCTGACGTGAGCAAAGAGGCGAACGCCGAAGAGAAGTTCAAACAGGTGGGCGAAGCCTATGAGGTGCTCAAGGACCCAGAAAAACGGGCAGCCTATGATCAGCTTGGCACAAGCTGGAAAGCCGGACAGGAGTTCAAACCTCCACCAGGCTGGGATACAGGTTTTGAATTCAGCGGCGGCGGGTTCACCGGCGGCGACGCTTCAGCCTACAGTGACTTTTTCGAATCCCTCTTTGGCCAGGGCTTTAGCCGCACCCATGGTGGCCAGACCCAATTCCATGCCCGTGGTGAGGATCGTCATGCCAAGATATCAATCGACCTTGAAGATGCATATCACGGGGCAGCCCGAACCATCACGCTACGGACACCGGAGTTGGATGCCAAAGGACACGTAATTACCCATGAACACACCCTGAATGTGCGTATTCCAAAAGGTGTCAAAGCGGGCCAGCGTATCCGTCTGGCGGGTCAAGGGACTCCAGGTTTTGGCAAAGGCGGCGCTGGTGACCTATACCTTCAAATAGAGATCAACCCTCACCCCTTCTACCGCATTGAGGGCCGGGATCTCTATCTGGATCTGCCGGTAGCGCCCTGGGAAGCCGCACTGGGAGCGAAGGTAAAAGCACCGACACCGGAGGGCATCGTCGATCTAAAGATTCCGCCCGGATCGGCTTCGGGGCACAAGCTACGCCTGAAGGGGCGGGGTATCCCCGGCAAACCGCCCGGTGATCTCTATGTGATATTGCAGATTGCCCTGCCGCCGGCAGCTGATGACCAGGCAAAGGCACTCTATCGCGAAATGGAACAGGAGCTGGCATTCAATCCACGCGCCGGACTGGGGGTATAGATGAGTACAAGAGAAGAGATTCTGACCGGCCTGCTGCTGGACGAAGAGAGCACCCTGACCCTGGGCGAGCTAAGCCGTGCCTGCACAGTGCATGCAGAATGGATTATCGAGCTGGTGGATGAAGGCATTCTGGAACCAGCCGGTGATGATGTCGCCCACTGGCGTTTCTCCGGGCCCAGCCTCTGTCGGGCACGCGCAGCCATGCGTCTGCAACGGGATCTGGGCATCAATCTCGCCGGAGCTGCCCTGGTGCTGGATCTGATAGATGAAGTCGAGACGCTCCGCTCCCGGTTGCATGCACTGAATCGGGAGTTCTGACAGGACACCACAGATGGTAGATCCCAATATCTGGTACCGGCATGCCCTGACCAACCGCCTGCACTCGCTGCTGCTGCTCACCGTCATGGGAGGATTTCTGATGCTCCTGGGCTGGCTGTTATGGGGCGGTAGCGGCCTTGTCCTGCTGTTGCTGTTCGGTGCGGCTCTACTGCTGCTCAACCCGGTGCTCACCCCGCAGCTGATTATGCGCATGTATCGCGCTACCCGTCTGACACCCAGCCAGGTACCGGCACTCCATTCAGCACTGACGGAGCTTGCACGCCGCGCCGAGCTTCCCACCGTTCCGGCACTCTACTACATCCCCAGCAGCATGCTCAGCGCCTTCACTGTCGGGCGGCGAAGTGAAGCCGCCATCGCTGTCACCGATGGTCTGCTGCGCACACTAGAGAACCGCGAAGCCATCGGGGTGCTGGCGCATGAGGTGAGCCATATCCGCAACGACGACACCTGGGTAATGGGGGTGGCCGATATGTTCAGCCGCCTTACCAGCATGCTCTCCCTGTTTGGCCAGTTTCTGCTCATTCTCAACCTGCCGTTGATTCTCCTGTCGAATATCAGCATCCACTGGTTCGCCATTCTGATTCTCATCTTTGCCCCCAATCTGAGTGCACTGGCTCAATTGGGGCTTTCACGTACCCGTGAATATGATGCCGATCTCAATGCCGCCCGGCTGACGGGTGATCCCGAAGGGCTTGCCCGCGCCCTGGTCAAGATCGAGCAGCGTTCCGGCTCCTTCATGGAACGCATCTTTCTGCCCGGACGGCGCATCCCGGAACCCTCACTGCTACGCACCCACCCTCCCACAGAGGAGCGGGTACGCCGCTTGATGGAACTCAAACCACCTGCCCACCCATTGCACCCACAGATGGAATCGCTATTAGAACCGGTATTTGGGAGCAGGATAGAGCACCCGCCACGCTGGCGTGTCACAGGCCTGTGGCACTGATCATTTGCCGAGCAGACTAATATGCGATCGCATATTTCGGAAATGGGGCTTCAGCCCCGTCAGCTCTGCCAACATCCTGCGGGAGTAAACTCCCGCTTCCGATTTTCAGGCCATGTCATATCGACACAGGGTTCACAGCACATAAAAGAGTGCAATTTTTGAAAGGAGTGACAGATGGATAGCACAGCGATAGGGCTGATCGGGCTGGCGGTGATGGGGCAGAACCTGGCCCTGAATATAAACGACCACGGCTTCCGGGTGGCGGTCTACAATCGCTCCACCGCGAAGGTGGATGCCTTTCTCGACGGCCCCGCAAAAGAGACAAACATTACCGGCGCCCACTCCCCGGCGGAGCTGGTGGCGATGCTGGCCAGACCACGCAAGATCATCCTCATGATCAAGGCGGGCGCTGCGGTAGACCAGACCATCGGGCAGCTGCTGCCCCATCTGGAACCCGGCGACATCATCATCGACGGCGGTAACTCCCACTTTTCCGACAGCAACCGGCGCACCCGCGAGCTGGCGCAACAGGGCATCCGTTTTCTCGGCTGCGGCATCTCCGGTGGCGAAGAGGGGGCACGGCACGGCCCCTCCATTATGCCCGGTGGCAGTGCCGACGCCTGGCCGGAGGTAAAACCCATCCTCCAGGCCATCGCCGCACGGGTGGACGGCAAACCCTGTTGCCAATGGGTGGGCAAAGCGGGCGCAGGCCATTACGTGAAGATGGTCCACAACGGCATCGAGTACGGCGATATGCAGCTGATCTGCGAGGCCTATCACCTGATGCGCACCGGCCTGGGGATGCCGGTGGATGAGATACAGGCCGTCTTCAGCCAGTGGAACAGCGGCGTGCTGGACTCCTATCTGATCGAGATCACCGCCCATATCCTCCGCTTCAAGGATGAACAAGGGGAGCCGCTGATCGACCAGATCCTCGACAGCGCCGGACAGAAAGGCACCGGCAAATGGACCGGCATCAGCGCCCTGGAGCTGGGCACCCCACTGACCCTGATCGGCGAGGCCGTCTTCGCCCGCTTTCTCTCCGCCCTGAAACCGGAGCGGGAACGGGCAGCAGGCCGATTCCCCCGCCAGCGCCCAGCCTATTCCGGTGACCGTGAATCCGCCATCAGCGCCATCCATGATGCCCTCTATGCCTCCAAGATCATCTCCTACACCCAGGGCTACATGCTGATGCGGGAGGCGGCCAACCACCATGGCTGGCAGCTCCACTTCGGTGACATCGCCCTGATGTGGCGGGGCGGCTGCATCATCCGCAGCCGCTTCCTCGGCGACATCAAACAGGCCTTCGACACCGACCCGCAGCTGGAGAATCTGCTGCTCGCCCCCTTCTTTGGCCAAGCCATCGAACAGGCCCAGGCAGGGTGGCGCAGGGCGCTGATTCTGGGTATCGAACAGGGCATCCCCCTGCCCGCCTTCAGCGCCGCCCTGGCCTTCTTCGATGGCTACCGTAGCGCCCGGCTGCCGGCCAACCTGCTCCAGGCCCAGCGCGACTACTTCGGCGCCCACACCTACGAGCGGATCGACCGCCCACGCGGCGAGTTTTTTCATACCGACTGGATCGGTTCCGGCGGCAGCGCCTCATCCACCCACCGGCTGACACCATGATAGATCCCTGCACCTACGTCATCTTCGGCGCCACCGGCAACCTCTCGCGCATCAAGCTGATGCCCGCCCTCTACCACCTGGAGGCGGTGGGCAAACTGCCGAAGGAGACCGTCATCCTGGCCCTGGGCCGCAGCATCCGGGATCGTGACCAGTTTATCAGCAAGGCGCGCAACTGGATCAGCGAAAAGGCCCGTGGGGGTCTGGATGAGGTCATATTCAAACGCTTTACCGAACGACTGCGCTATTTCAGGGGCGATCTGACCGATCCGGAGATGTACCCACGTCTGAATTCACTGCTGGAGGATCGGAGCGCCTTTACCGCAAATATCGCCTTCTACATGGCCATTCGCCCTGCTGATTTCGGCAGCGTGGTAGAAAAGCTCAGCGCTGTCGGGCTACTGCGGGAGGGTAGCGGTTGGAAGCGGGTGGTGATCGAAAAACCCTTAGGCTACGATCTGGAGAGCGCCCGGGCGCTACAGCACCTCATCAGCAAACACCTGCGGGAGGAGCAGGTGTTCCGCATTGACCACTATCTGGGGAAGGGAACGGTGCGCAACGTACTGGTCTTCCGCTTTGCCAACCTGCTGCTGGAACCGCTGTGGAACCGCAACTACATCGATCATATCCAGATCACCCATTCAGAACAGTTCGGCGTAGGCAACCGCGCCGCCTTATACAACGGGGTCGGTGCCATGCGCGACATGATCCAGAGCCACCTGCTGCAACTGCTGACACTGGTCGCCATGGAGCCGCCCGTCTCCATGAACGCAGAGGATCTACGCGACGAGAAGGTCAAGGTGCTCAAATCCATCCGTCCCATCCCGAGGGATGCGGTACACGCCCATGCCTTCCGCGCCCAATACACTGAAGGGCATATGGGCGGGAAGCCGGTCAAAGGCTATCTGCAAGAGGAGAAGATCCCGGCCGGGAGCGTGACCGAGACCTACGCTGCCCTCAAGCTCTATGTGGACAACTGGCGTTGGCGCGATGTCCCCTTCTACCTGCGCACCGGCAAGCGCATGGCGCAGAGCCGCTCCCTGATCGGCATCTGTTTTACACGTCCGCCACAGCAGCTCTTCCGCGATACCGCCATACAGCGCATGCAACAGAACTGGGTACTGCTCGGCATTCAACCTGGCGATGCACTGCGCATCGAGATGACGGTAAAGGAGCCGGGGCTGGCAATGCACACCCGCCAGACCAGCCTCGACGCCAGCTTGCGGGGGGAAGACGAGGAGAGCACCGATGCCTACGAGGGTCTGCTACTGGACATCATCACCGGAGACCGCTCCCTGTTCCTGCGTTACGACGAGGTGGAGCAGGCCTGGCAGGTGGTAGACCCGGTGATCCGCACCTGGGCCACCGAACGGGAGTTCATCCACAGCTACCCCGCCGGCAGTTGGGGGCCGCAAGAGAGCCGCCGCCTGTTCGAAAAAGAGGATCATCACTGGCGCCACTGCCTGGAGCCGGAGTGTCAGCAGTGAGCAAGCTGGCCTGGGTTCACTTCAACAGTGCCGAAGAGGTGGCCCAGGCCGCCTGCCAACGCATACTAAAGATAGCCCGTGAGGCCATCGCTGCCCATGGTCGCTTCCGAGTGGTGCTTGCGGGCGGCACCACCCCGGAGCAAACCTACCGACTGCTGGCCGGGGCGCAGGCCGACTGGCCCCACTGGCATATCCACTTCGGCGACGAACGCTGTCTGCCCCCCACGAACCCCGAGCGCAACAGCCGGATGGCGGAGCTGGCCTGGCTCGGCCGGGTCGATATCCCGCCATCACAGATCCACCCCATCCCCGCCGAACTCGGCCCGGAACAGGGGGCCGCAGACTACAGCCAACTGATCGGCAGCGCCCTCCCCTTCGACCTGGTTCTGCTGGGCATGGGCGAAGATGGTCACACCGCCAGCCTCTTTCCGGGTCATCGCCACCCTGCAAACTCAGCAGCGGTTGCGGTTCATAATGCCCCCAAACCACCGCCAGAGCGGGTCAGCCTCAACGCCGCCACCCTGGGCAACTGCCGCCACCTGCTCTGCCTGATCACCGGCGCCAGCAAACAGCAGGCCGTTGCCGCATGGCGGCAAGGGAAACCTCTGCCCATCAGCCAGATTCAGCCCATGGGCCGCACAGAGGTTCTTATCGACAGCGCTGCCTGGAATCACCATTCAAAACCCTAACCACACCCGACGGAACTTTTCTACTACAAATCGCTCATACATGGCATCCGAATTATTCGGCACTCCACCCAAGATCACAATCGCGGATCTTGGGTTCCGTTACACCCTGGATTTTAGAGGTTGTAACGCGCATATAAAAACAGACAACCAACAGGAGACAATATGATCAGTGTCAGTGGACTCACACGAACCTATGGTGATTTTACTGCGGTGGATGGGATTTCATTCAGGATCAAACCGGGTGAGATCGTCGGACTGCTGGGGCACAACGGGGCAGGCAAGACCACCATTATGAAGATGCTCACCGGCTTTCTCGAACCGACCGGCGGAACCATTGAGATCGATGGACTCGATCTTGGCCGGGGGCGGGAGGCTATCCAGCGCAAGATCGGCTACCTGCCGGAAAACTGCCCGGTCTACCCCGAGATGACCGTCATCGACTATCTCGACTACGCCGCCACATTGCACGATGTGCCGCAGTGCGAGCGTCTGGCACGGGTGCGCGAGGCGATTGCCAAAACCGAACTGACGGCCAAGGCGACACAGCCAATCACCACCCTCTCACGCGGCTATCGCCAGCGGGTCGGGGTGGCCCAGGCGCTGCTGCACCAGCCCGACATCCTGATTCTCGATGAACCCACCAATGGCCTCGACCCCTCCCAGGTGCAGCACATGCGCGACCTGATCAAGGAGGCGGCCCGGCACGCAACGGTGATCATCTCCACCCATATTCTGCAAGAGGTGCAGGCCATCTGTGACCGGGTGATCATCATCCAGGGTGGCAAAAAGGCACTGGATGCCCGCATGGAGGAGTTGTGTGCAGCCCACCGCCTGCTCATCACCGTCAAGGCCGCCCCCGGCAAGGTGAAGAAGGCACTGAAAAAGGTGGCCGCTATCCGCTCGGTGGAACGGCTGGAAGATGATGCGGAATATCAGCGCTACGCCCTGGCCTTCAATGACCGGGAGAAGCCGTTGGAGTCAGCGCCCGGCGTGGCGTCGGCGTTGCTGAAGCAGGAGTGTCTGCTCTATGCCCTGCAGCCGGAACAGCGTTCGCTGGAGTCGGTTTTCATCGAAGCATCAGCACAATAGGGGGAATTACCTGAGATGAATAATCTGTTTCATATCACCCGCAAAGAGTTTGCGGCGTTCTTCTCATCACCCATCGCCTTCATCTTCTTTGGCGCCTTTCTGGCGGTCACACTCTTTATCTTTTTCTGGGTGGAGACCTTTTTCGCCCGCAATATTGCCGATGTGCGGCCACTCTTTTCATGGATGCCGGTACTGCTGATCTTTCTGACCGCCGCCATCACCATGCGCATGTGGTCGGAGGAGCGGCGCGCCGGAACGCTGGAGTTTCTGCTCACCTCACCTGTACCACCGTGGCAGTTGGTGCTGGGCAAGTTTTTCGCCTGCCTGCTGCTGGTTGCAGTGGCGCTGCTGCTGACCCTGCCGCTGCCGATCAGCATCGCCTTCATCGGCAATCTCGACTGGGGGCCGGTCTTTGGCGGCTACCTGGCAACCCTGTTTCTGGCAGCCGCCTACATCGCCATTGGCCTCTTTGTCAGCGCCCGCTCCGATAACCAGATCATCAGCCTGATTGCCGCCTCACTACTCTGCGGTGCCCTGTATCTGATCGGCGCCGACGCCCTGACCGACCTATTCGGCAACCGGGGGGCAGAGCTAATGCAACTGCTGGGCACTGGCTCTCGTTTTGAGTCGATCACCCGCGGGGTTATCGACCTGCGCGATCTCTATTATTACCTGAGTCTGGTGGGACTCTTCCTGGCGCTCAACGTCTTCATACTGGAGCAGCTGCGCTGGGCCGGTAATCGAAGCAATAGCCACCATCGTCAGTGGGGGCTGGTCACTGCACTGCTGGTAGCCAACTTTCTCGCCGGTAATCTCTGGTTGCAACCGGTGGGTTGGGCGCGCGCCGATATCACCCAGGGGAGCATCTACTCCATCTCCGATTCAACCCGAAACTATCTGGCCCAGCTGCGGGAACCACTGCTGATTCGCGGCTATTTCAGCGCCCAGACCCACCCGCTGCTGGCACCACTGGTGCCACGCCTGCACGACCTGCTGGAGGAGTATGCCGTAGCCAGTAAAGGCAAGGTGCGGGTGGAATTTATCGACCCGCTGGAGAACCCCGAACTGGAGCAGGAGGCGGGGCAGAAGTACGGCATCCGGCCGGTGCCATTCCAGACCGCCAACAAATACCAGGCGGCGGTGGTCAACTCCTACTTTGACATCCTGATCAAGTACGGCGAGCAATATGAGACCCTCGGTTTCCGCGATCTGATCGAGGTCAAGGCCCAGAGCGAGGCGGATCTCGATGTCGAGCTGCGCAACCCCGAGTACGACATCACCCGTGCGATCAAAAAGGTACTCTTCGCCTACCAGGGTGCGGGGCAGCTCTTCGACAACATTACCCGACCCATCACCTTCAAGGGCTATCTCTCCCCCGACAGCCGTCTGCCCGAGCAGTTGGTTGAGCTGAAACAGGGGTTGAACGAGACCCTGGCAGCACTGAAAAAAGAAGCCGGTGACCGTTTCAAGGTAGAGATTGAAGACCCCGATGCCAACGGCGGCGCCCTGGGCAGAAAGATCGAGAGCGAATACGGCTTCCGTCCCATGGCGGCCGGGCTGTTCGATCCCAACACCTTCTGGTTCTACATGTCCCTGGAGGGCGGTGATCAGGTGGTTCCGGTACCGCTACCCGAAGCGCTCGACAAGACGGGGCTGAAACGGGGTATCGACACGGCGCTGAAACGCTTCTCCAAAGGATTTCTCAAGACCGTGGCGCTCTACACCCCACCCGGCACGCCGCCGATGCCACAGTACGGCATACCGGGCAGTGGCAAGCAGTTCAACTGGTTGCGAGAAAAGCTGGGAGAGGAGCACAGCGTGCGCAGCACCGATCTGAAGACGGGCCAGGCACCTACCGATGCCGATCTGCTGTTACTGGTCGCGCCCGAGTCGCTGGATAACAAACAGCTATTTGCCGTGGATCAGTTCCTAATGGAGGGCGGCACAGTAATCCTCTCCACCTCCCCCTTTGACATCTCACTGCGAGGGGCGCTGGCCGCCAAGACCCATGACTCTGGTCTGGATCGATGGCTTGAGCACAATGGCATCAGCATCAAAAAGGAGATGGTGCTCGACCCGCAAAACGCCGCCTTCCCGATTCCGGTACAGCGCAACATCGGCGGTTTCAGGGTGCAGGAGACGCAGATGATGGCCTACCCCTACTTCGCTGATATTCGTACAGACGGTATGGCGGACGACCATGGCATCACTGCCGGCGTCAAACAACTCACCCTCACCTGGCCCTCCCCCATTGTCATCGACAAAAGCAAAAACCAGGGACGGCAGGTGACGCCACTGCTGCACAGCTCAGAGGCGGCCTGGAGCTCTCCCAGCACCCAGATCAAGCCCGATTTTCACGCCTATGGCCGGCGCGGCTTTGCCAGGGGCCACGCCACCGGACAACAACTGCTGGGCGTGGCGGTTGAAGGGCGTTTCGACTCCTTTTTCAAGGGCAAGCCGTCACCCCTGCTGAAGGAGAAAAAGGGCGACCCGGAGACAACGGACAAAACCGGCACCGATGACGATCAGCCAACGGCTATCAGCCGGGTGATCGACAAGTCTCCCGAATCGGGCCGCATCATCCTCTTCGCCTCCAACAGCTTTCTCACCGACAATGTACTGACGCTCTCTTCATCGGTGCTGCGCAGCCGCTATCTCAACCCTGTACAGCTGGTGGAGAATGCGGTGGACTGGTCGCTGGAGGAGCGCGGCCTGCTCTCCATTCGTGGCCGAGGCCACTTCTCCCGCACCCTGGCGCCACTGGATCGTGATGCCCAGCAGTTCTGGGAATATCTCAACTATGCACTGGCGCTGCTGGGGCTGTTTGTGGTGTGGCTGCTACGACACACCACGCAGCAACGCGCACAACGCTACTACCAGACTGTATTAACCGATGGGAGGGCTTAAACAATGAAAAAGTGGATAACCGGACTCGGCGCCCTGCTGGCACTGCAGCTCATCCTGGCGGTAGCGCTGAATATGGGGGGCAACTCCTATGGCGCCTTCAAACCAGAGGAGAAACTGGCAAACTTTGAGCCGGTGCAGCTGGACAAGGTACAGATCGAAACAGCTGACAAACGGTTGTTGCTGAAAAAGGTTGATGGTCAATGGCAACTGCCAAAGCTGGACAGCTTTCCGGCTGATCAGCAGAAGGTTGAAAAACTGCTCGATACCCTGGCGGGCCTGAAAAAGGGCTGGCCAGTGGCGACCAGCTCCAGCGCTGCCCAACACTTCAAGGTGGATGAGGATCTGTTCGAGCGCCGTATCACCCTGGGCAAGGGGGGAGATGAGGTCGCACGGCTCTATTTCGGCACCTCACCAGGACTGCGCAAGGTGCATGCCCGTATTGCGGATGAAGATGAGATCGTCACCGTGCCCTTCTCTCTTTTCAAGGCCAATGCCAACAGCAACGACTGGATCAACAAGCGTATACTCAAGCTGAACGAAAGCGATATTACCCGCGCCGAACTGCCAGGACTCACGCTGCAACGGCAGGATGGGCAGTGGCAGCTAACGGATCTAGGCCCCACTGAGCAGATGCTTGCGAACAAGGCCCAGACCCTCATCAACAAACTGGCAGGGATCACGCTGGAATCTGTTTTCACCAGCAGCGACAAGCCGGAGCTGGACAAAGAGACTCCAGCAACAAAGGTCTCGTTGATGCTGAAAGCGGGTGATACACTGGGCTATATCTTCTCTAAATTAAAGGGGGGTGGCTATCTGCTTCAGCGTTCGGATCAGACAAGACGCTTCAAAGTGGCTGACTGGCAAGTCAGCCCCATCAAGGAGGCGCAACGGGCGCAGTTAGTGGAGGCGAAAACGCCTGACAGTAAAACAGCCGGGGAGTCCGCATCAGAAAGCGGGTGATTGATTCCCTGAATTTAGATATGTTTGTATTCAGACTTACGGCGGAAGGTGGCGGAGATTACCCGGCGGCAGAATGTAACCACGCAACAGGAGCGCAAGGCATGAAACCCGAATCACCGTTTTTTAAAGAGAGCGTTCACTGTCTCATGCAGTCGCCGCTCTTTTCCGGTCTGGCACAAAGTGTCGTTGAAGAGATGGTCACACGCTGCCGCCGCGAAACCTGGAAGCGCCGCCGCCAACTGCCGATGGAGGAGACCTGGCAGCGTTTCCACATCCTGCTGTCGGGCCGGGTGCGGCTCAGCCGCAGCAACCCCGAAACCGGCCGCATGATCACCCTGTTCCTGCTTGGCCCCGGCGACCCGTTTTGTATCTTCAGTCTGCTGGATGGCAAGCCCCACGATGTCATACTGGATACCCTGGATGATCTCTCCCTGCTGAGCCTGCCCATGAAAGAGGCCCGCCAGTGGCTTTATGAACACCCGGAATTCAACCGCACCCTGCTGCCCTATCTTGGGGAGCAGATGTGCGCCTTGTCAGGACTCGCTACTGATCTGGCCCTGCACGATACAGAGACCCGCCTGGCACGCCTGATTTTGCGCCATCTGGATGCACCTGCCACGGTACAGGAACATATCTCACCACGCCTGATCAACAACCTCTCCAACGAATCACTGGCCGCGATGATCGGCAGTGTGCGGGTGGTGGTCAACCGTCAGCTCCAGCACTGGAAACAGGAGGGCATTGTCGATAGCCATCGGGGCTATCTGATGGTGGAAAAGCTGAACGATCTAACTCAACGGGCGGAGCAGAAGCTGGCCGATACTGCTGATACCGCACCGGCAACGCTGCAATAGGTGCGTTGCCGAGCAAGCCACGCTGGAAGTGGTTCAGTTTGGCTAGGAGCAGCGGCCGACTGATTCCCCCTGAGACAACATCTCTACCACTGTAATAGGCAGACCGTTTATCCTAGAATCCTCAGTTGATTCCCGCTGTTTTTGTGTAACTCAGGTAGCAGAACCTAGCGCATTCCAGGTGCATGATCTTAACAAAGAGCAGTAGGCATTTGTCTTCATGCTACGGGGTTACCGTTGAAGGGGATTGAAATGGCAGATAATAATAACAGCTGTGTTGCACTCTACAGTGCCCACGACCAGGCCGAAGAGGCGGTGCGGGTGCTGCAAAAGGCTGCATTTGATATCAAAAAGGTCTCCATCGTCGGCAAGGGTTATCACCGTGAGGAGCATCCCATTGGCTTCTACAACACCGGCGACCGGATCAGGTTCTGGGGTGCACAAGGTGCTTTCTGGGGCGGAGTGTGGGGCCTGTTGGTCGGCGCGGCCCTGTTTTGGATACCCGGCCTGGGGCCAGTGGTGATGGCCGGCCCCGTGGTTGCCGCACTGGTGGGCGCCCTGAAGGGGGCCGTGGCGGTAGCCGGACTCAGCGCCCTGGGTGCGGCGCTCTACAGTATCGGCATTCCGAAAGACAGCATCATTCGCTATGAGACCGCGCTCAAATCAGATCAGTACCTGATTATCCTCCATGGCAACCAAACAGAGGTGGAGCGGGCGCACGAGGTGTTGGCGACCGGCAAGCCGACGGATATCGCCATCCACCTTAGTTGATCAGGCATGTTTGGAGTAAAACAATGCAAACCAACCACTACCTGCCACGCGCCCTGCCCGAACCCCTGCAGGGGCTGGCGACGCTGGCGCTGGATCTGCGCTGGAGCTGGAATCACGGCGCCGATGCCTTGTGGCGTCAGGTGGCTCCCAAATTATGGGAGGCGACGGCCAACCCCTGGTCGATTCTGGAAACCGTCTCTGATCAGCGTCTGGAAACGCTGGCTGCTGATGCTGGTTTTATCAAAAAACTACAGCAGCAACTTGATGTGCGCGAGGCCCATTTCGATGAGAAATCCTGGTTCAGCGAAAATATGGATGGTGCCTTTTCGGGCCATATTGCCTATTTCAGTATGGAGTTCGGCATCTGCGAGTCACTACCTATCTATTCCGGTGGCCTGGGTGTGCTGGCAGGCGACTACCTCAAGACCGCCTGCGATCTAAACGTGCCCTTGATTGGGGTCGGCCTGCTCTATCAACAGGGCTACTTCCGCCAGGCATTGAACGCCAATGGCGAGCAGATCGAATTTTATCCCTACAACGATCCGACCATGCTGCCGGTACTGCCCTTGCGTGACGATAACGGCGAGTGGGTGCGTGTAACGCTTGACCTGCCCGGTCGGCCTTTGCGTCTGCGCACCTGGCGTGGACAGGTAGGCCGCCGTACCCTGTTATTGTTGGACAGCAATGATCCGATCAATGACCCCGGCGACCGGGCCATCACCAGTGAACTCTACGGTGGCGGTGAGGAGATGCGCCTGCAACAGGAGATAGTGCTGGGCATTGGCGGCTGGCGGCTGCTGGAGACGCTCGGTATCGATTGCCCGGTGTGCCATCTCAACGAGGGCCACGCCGCATTTGCTATTCTTGAGCGTGCCCGGCAGTTCATGCAACAGAGCGGCCAGACTTTTCATGTGGCGTTGCGGGCGACACGGGCGGGGAATCTGTTCACCACCCACACACCGGTGGCAGCCGGTTTTGATCGCTTCACACCCGACCTGTTCAGCCTCTATTTCCGGGAGATGGCAGAAGCGTACGGGGTGGAACTGGATGACCTTCTGGCGCTGGGGCGGTTGAACGCCGATGATCGAACCGAGCCTTTCAACATGGCTTATCTTGCGATACGTGGCGCCTGGGCCATCAACGGTGTCAGTCGCCTGCACGGAGAGGTCAGCCGCCGCATCTTCCAGCCGCTATTCCCCCACTGGCCCCAGGCCGAGGTGCCCGTGGATTATGTGACCAACGGTATCCATGTGCCGAGCTGGGATTCAGCCGCCGCCGACACCCTTTGGACCGACGCCTGCGGCAAGCCGCGCTGGCGTGGCACCCTGGATTCTGTCGAGACAGATCTGCGCCAGTTATCCGATGAGAAATTGTGGCATTTCCGCGCCGAGGGCCGTCGACGGCTGATCGAATTTCTGCGCCGGCGCCTGGTGCGTCAGCACTGCGGCCATGGCGCAGCCCGGGTGCAGATCAGGGCATGCGGTAAAATCCTCGACACGGATACCCTGACCCTGGGCTTTGCCCGGCGTTTCGCCGAATACAAACGACCCAACCTGTTGTTGCACAATCCGCAACGTCTTGTGCGCCTGCTCACCAACCGTGACCAGCCAGTGCAACTGGTTATTGCCGGCAAGGCCCATCCGCAAGACCATGAGGGCAAACGCATGCTGCATCAATGGCAGGATTTCCTGAAAGCCAATGGCATACATGAGCGGGTGGTGTTTGTCGAAGATTACGATCTGGGTATCGCACAGCAACTGACCCAAGGGGTGGATGTCTGGATCAACACCCCACGCCGCCCCTGGGAAGCCAGCGGCACCAGCGGCATGAAGGTACTGGTCAATGGCGGACTCAACCTGTCGGAACTGGACGGCTGGTGGGCCGAGGCCTACACACATGAACTGGGCTGGGCGATAGGCGATGGATTGGAGCATAGCGATATCACGGCCTGGGACGCGGAGGAGGCGCAGCAACTCTACCGTCTGTTGGAAGAGGAGGTCGTTCCGTGTTTCTACCGGCGCAACGAGCAGGGTCTGCCTGTGGAGTGGGTAGGCCGAATGCGTGAGAGCATGGGGCGATTGACCGCTCAATTCTCTTCCAACCGCATGATGCGGGAATATACCGAAAACTACTATCTTACGCTGGCCCAGGCCTACCGGCAACGCAGCACCGATCCTGCGGTTGCCAAGGCGCTGGAGGCATGGCATGACCAACTCCAACAGCACTGGCAATGGATTCATTTCGGCAACGTCACTTCAAGAGAGGAGATGGAGCATCATCACTTTGAGGTACAGGTCTATCTCGATGATGTGCCGGCAGAGGCGGTCAGTGTGGAACTGTACGCCGAACCCACCCCAGGCGGTGAGCCGGTACGGCAACCCCTGAACCGTGGTAAAGCACTCTCCGGTGCAACCAATGCCTACCTCTACACCGGGACAGTTCCCGCCAACCGACCGGCGTCAGACTTCACTCCCCGCATCATCGCGACCCATCCTCAGGCCCATCTGCCCCTGGAGTCCAATCTGATTCTTTGGTACCGGTGAAGATTTGTGCATTCTCCCCTTGCTCAATGCCCAATTGCACCAAATGTGTAACTTAAGTTGCAGAAAACTGGCCACCGCCGTGGCACGCTACCCTTGCCCCGAAGCAGTTGGGGATCAATCAACATAAAGGAGACTTATCATGACTAAGCAAGGTAAAGACAAAGACTCCTCCTCAACACAAGGCGGAGAGCTTCAACCCCGGCGACATCGGGCAATGAATCCATTTGAGGAGATGGATCGGATGTTTGAGGGCTTTTTTCCACACGGCTGGATGCGGCCCATGCACCGGGAGTGGCCGGCATGGGGCGGTCTGAAAGCGCCCTTTGAAAGCCATATGCCAAAAGTGGATGTGGTGAATCGGGATGATGAGGTGCTGATTCGCGCCGAACTGCCCGGTGTGGAGAAGGATAACGTGGATATTTCATTGACCGATGATAGCGTCACCATCCAGGCCACGACCAAGCAGGAGAGCGAGGAGGAGAAGGGTGATTACCACTGCCATGAAATTTCACAGGGTTCTTTCTCCCGCACGATTGCGCTGCCTGCATCGGTGCAGGGTGATCAGGCCAAGGCTGGATTCAAGGATGGTATATTGGAGCTGACCCTGCCCAAAAAAGCGCCGGCCAAACGCCACAATATCAAGGTTGAATAACCTCCGGTGGATACAGCGCTCACCCACCGGAATGGAGGGTGAGCGCCCGAGCCTATAAGCCAAGGTATTTAATTTCTTTTTTTACTATATAGCCATAGCCTCCTCAGCACTTACCCAAGATCCGCGATTGATTGTGGATGCAGAGTGCAAGGTATTGGTTTCACAGCGCTTTCAAAAAATCTTAGCTTCACCCATAGGTTAAGCGGGCATTTTTTGGAAGCACTGTGGAATCAAGAGCTTGTGCTATGCGCCACAATCAATCGCGGATCTTGGGACTTATATCAAGAGGTTGCATACTGCTAGGAGCGCGGGTGTCTCACCCGCATTATGCGGGCGAGACACCCGCGCTCCAATAAATTGCCACATGGCAACACGCTTGAGCTGCTGAATCAGTAACGAGGCCCAGATGAAAAAAACCACGGATGATTATGCCCGACAATCCATCGCTGAAACGATTGGATCATTATCCAGCAATGCCGAACAGGGACTGAACAAAACAGAGGCAACCAAACGCCTCGGTCAGTACGGCTACAACGAGATAGAGGAGAAGGAAGAACCCCTCTGGCACCGCATCTTCCGCCGCTTCTGGGGGCCAATCCCGTGGATGATCGAGATTGCGGCCCTGCTCTCCGCACTGGTGCAAAAGTGGGAAGACTTCTTCATTATCCTGATCATGCTGCTGGTGAATGCCGGGCTGGATTTCTTTCAGGAACACCGCGCCATGAATGCCCTGAGGGCACTGAAGCAGCATCTGGCCAATGAGGTCATCGTGCTACGCGAAGGTGAATTTCGGACCATTCGCGCCCGCGAACTGGTGCCCGGTGACATCGTCAAGCTCAAGATCGGCGATATCGTGCCCGCCGATCTCCAGCTACTCAGCGGCGACTACCTGCTGATCGACCAAGCGGCCCTCACCGGTGAGTCCCTACCGGCAAGCAAGAAGAGCGGCGAAGTGGCCTACGCCAATACCATCGTTAAACAGGGGGAGATGCTGGCGGTGGTGGTCAACACCGGCATGCAAACCAACTTCTCAAGTGTGGTATCACTGGTGGCCAAGGCCAGCCTGGAAGAGCGCAGCCACTTCCAGAAGATGGTGATCCAGATCGGCAATTTTCTGATCCTCATCACCATTGCCCTGGTACTGCTGATCATCATGGTTTCACTGTTCCGCCACGAGCCGCTGATGGAGATCGCCCGTTTTGCCCTGGTGCTGACGGTAGCAGCAATACCGGTGGCCCTGCCGGCGGTATTATCGGTAACCATGGCCGTGGGGGCGATCAATCTGGCCCGGCGTCAGGCCATCGTCTCACGGCTCACCGCCATCGAGGAGCTGGCCGGGGTGGACATCTTCTGCTCAGACAAGACCGGCACCCTGACCAAAAACGAGATGAAGGTCACTGATCCAATAGTGCTGGACGGTTTCAAAGAGCAGGAGCTGTTTCTCACCGCGGCACTGGCATCGAAACTGGAGAATAACGACCCCATCGAGCTGCCCATCTTCCACTACCTTGATGAAAACCTGCCAGATCTGAACTGGCGGGCCTACACCCAAAAAAGCTTCACCCCCTTTGATCCGGTGCACAAACGCACCGAGGCGCTGATCGAACATAACGGAGACTCTTTTCAGGTGATAAAAGGGGCCGCACAGGTACTCATGGAGATGGCAGACCTCAGCGACAATGCGGCCCATGACCTGGGCGCCACGGTGGATCTGCTGGCCTCCAAAGGCTACCGCACCCTGGCGGTGGGTCGCAGAAAAGGGGATGCCCCGCTGGAACTCATCGGTCTGATCCCCCTTTATGATCCACCGCGTGATGACTCGAAAGCCGTTATCCGCGAGATGATCAACTACGGTGTACAGGTCAAGATGGTCACTGGGGATAACCTGGCGATCGCCAAAGAAATTGGCCGCTTGCTGGATCTGGAACAGGAAAGCATCCGTTCCCGACAGCTTTCAGGCAGTGGCAGCCAAGAGATGCTGACCCTGACCTCGGCACTGGCAGCAGCCATCTACCGGCGGCTCGATGGTGATGTATCCCAACGCGAAGCGCAACGCTTTGCCGACGATGTGATGGAGATGGTACAGGCCACCTACGACACCCGCCTGCTGGATCGGGAGTTCATTCACACCCACGAATCGGCCATCGTGGAGATGATCACAGACGTGGACATCTTCGCTGAGGTGGTACCCGAGGACAAATACCGTATCGTGGATACCCTGCAAAAGGCGGGTCACATCATCGGCATGACCGGCGATGGCGTCAATGATGCCCCGGCGCTCAAGAAGGCCGACTGCGGTATCGCCGTGTCAGGCGCCACCGATGCAGCACGGGCAGCAGCAGACATCATCCTCACCGCCCCCGGACTGGGGGTAATCAACGAGGCGATCAAGCAGGCGCGCATCACCTTCGAACGCATGAAGAGCTATGCCACCTTCCGCATCGCTGAAACCATCCGCATCATCCTCTTCATGACCCTATCCATCGTGGTGTTCAATTTCTACCCTATCACCGCGCTGATGATCATCCTGCTGGCACTGCTCAACGATATTCCCATTCTGGCCATTGCCTATGACAACACGCGGGTGGATCGCAAGCCAGTACACTGGAAGATGCAGGAGCTGCTCACCGTCTCCAGCGTGCTCGGCATCGCCGGTGTGATCGCTTCGTTTCTGCTGTTCTTCATCCTTCAGGAACAGGGGTTCTCTGAAGATGTCATACGCACACTGCTGTTTCTGAAACTGCTCGTGGCGGGGCACAGCACACTCTACATCACCCGAACCGACGGCTGGTTCTGGCAACAGCCCTGGCCTTCGCCACTGCTGTTTGGCGCCACCTTCGGCACCGAGGTGCTGGGCACACTGATCGCTGTCTACGGCCTGTTCATTACGCCCATCAGTTGGGAGTACGCCCTGTGGATCTGGGCCTATGCCCTGGCCTGGTTCGTCATCAACGACATGATCAAGCTGGGAACCTACAAGCTGCTGCGCAGCAAAGGATTGCTGGCCTGAAATTGTAGGGTGCACCGTGCGCCCCTTTTTCAATCCAGCAGACCTGATTTTGGTGCGCACAGCGCACCTTATGGCTAAACCAAAAGGAGAGTACAGATGTACAGTACAATGCATCCTCATAAATCCCTGTTCAGGATCAGAAGCACCACGAAGATCATCCAGGCGGTCTCCTCTCTGCTGATCCTGATCCTCTTTACCCACCCCCTGCAGGCCCAGGAGAGCGGCATCGACAGCCTGCGCCAGACCAGCAAGGCCTTTGCCTCAGTCGCCAAAAAGGTCTCACCGGCGGTGGTCTTCATCCAGGTGGAGATGACCGTGCAAAACCAGCCGGCGATGGAGTTCTCCTCACCCTTCGGTAACGGCGGCCCCTTCGGTGATGAATTTTTCCGCCGCTTCTTCGGCCCCTCTTTTCCGGGACAACAGGGGCAACCCCACCAGGCACCACCACAACAGCACGCTATGGGACAGGGATCGGGCTTTATCGTATCCGCCAACGGCTATATCCTGACCAACAACCACGTGGTAGGCGATGCCGACAAGATCACGGTCAAACTCCAGGATGGCCGCGAGTTCACAGCCAAAACCATCGGCACGGATCCACACTCAGATGTGGCTCTGATCAAGATCGATGCCAAAGGACTGCCGGTGCTGGCCCTGGGTGATTCCGATGCCCTCGAAGTGGGCGAGTGGGTAGTGGCTATCGGCAACCCCTTCGGCCTCTCACATACCCTGACCGTCGGCGTGGTCAGCGCCAAGGGGCGCAGCAGTGTCGGCCTGGCAGATTACGAAAATTTTATCCAGACCGATGCCGCCATCAATCCTGGTAACTCCGGTGGCCCGCTGGTGGATCTGGATGGCCGGGCCGTAGGCATGAACACCGCCATCTTCAGCCGTAGCGGTGGCTATATGGGCATCGGTTTTGCCATCCCCATCAACATGATCAAGGCCATTAAAAAACAGCTGATCGAAACCGGCAGCGTTACCCGCGGCTATCTCGGTATCGTGATCCAGGATCTCACTCCCGATCTGGCCAAATCCTTTGGGCTGGATCTCCATAAGGGTGTGCTGGTCGCCGAAGTCTCCAAAAACTCACCAGCGGAACATGCTGGGCTGAAACAGGGTGATGTGATCATCGAGTTTGACGGTAAGGCGGTGGAACAGGTCGGCTCGTTCCGTAACCGTGTGGCCCTCAACGCACCTGGTTCCAGCAAGCCGATCACGGTTCTGCGCAAGGGGGAACGCCGGACACTGACCGTCACCATCGGCAGACTGCCGGAAGGGGAGCAGCAGGCCAGCACCAGTGGGGCACCCCAAACCCTGGACAAGCTGGGCCTCACGGTACAAAGCCTGACATCGGATCTGGCCCGGCAGTTCGACCTTAAGGACAAAAAGGGCGTGGTCGTTACCCAGGTGAGAGCGGGATCAGTAGCCGCCATGGCCGGTATCCGGCCCGGCACGGTAATCCAGGAGGTAAACCGTACAGCGGTCAGCAATACCGAGGAGTTTCTGCAGGCCGTGGCAAAGAGTCCGAAAGGTGATGCCGTACTGCTGTTGATCAGGGAAGGCCGCTATTCCCGCTTCGTAGCACTCAAAGTGGAGTAGGCCCATGAAACTCTCTTTTCACGGCGCAGCCCGTGGGGTAACTGGCTCCTGTCATCTGGTCGAATGCAACGGCCAACGCATCCTCATCGACTGTGGCCTCTATCAGGGCGGGCGCGAGCTGGACGAAGAGAATACCGAGTCCTTCGGCTTTGAGCCGGCGGAGATCGATTTCGTACTCCTGACCCACGCCCACCTGGATCACTGTGGACGGCTGCCGCTGCTCGCCAGCCGCGGCTTCCACGGCGAGGTCGTGACCACTGCTGCCAGCCGGGAGCTGACGCGGTTGATCCTGCTGGACGCCGCCCACCTGCAAGAGGAAGAAGCAAGCTACCGCACCCGCAAGGCGAAGCGGCGAGGCAAACGCCATGCCACCGTGGAACCCCTCTACAGCGTGCTGGATGCGCTGAACTGTCTGGATCATTTCGGCCGCATCGTAAAATACGGCGAAACCCTGCCACTGGCACCCGGCATACAGGTCACCTTCCTGGATGCCGGCCATATCCTTGGCTCAGCCAGCATACTCCTGCAACTGGAAGAGGATGGAGAGCAACGCAGCATCCTCTTTTCCGGCGACATCGGCAACGACCGCCGCCCCCTGTTGCGCGACCCCGTGACGCCGGAGCGAGCCGACATCGTAGTGATGGAAACCACCTACGGCGACCGTGACCACAAGGCGCTGGAACCCTCGGTCGATGAACTGTATACGGCCATCAGCGAGACCTTCCGGCGCGGTGGCAACGTCATCATTCCCACCTTTGCCCTGGAGCGCGCCCAGGAGATCCTCTACTTCCTGAGCCAGGGCATGGGCACAGGCCGCCTGCCAGGTTCGATGCAGCTGTTTCTCGACTCACCCATGGCGATCTCCGCCACCCGGATATTCGAACGGCACATCGACAGCTATAACACGGAGACGGCCGAGCTGTTCAAGGAAGGGCGGGACCCCTTCCAGCTGCCGGGCCTGCACTTCACCTGCGAGACGGCGGAATCCATGGCCCTCAACCAGATCAGCGGCGGTGCTGTCATTATGGCCGGCTCAGGCATGTGCACCGGCGGCCGGGTGCGTCATCACCTGAAACACAACCTGTGGCGAAGGGACTCCAGCGTCATATTCCCCGGTTATGCCGCAAGAGGCACCCTGGCGCGACGCATTATCGACGGCGCCAAACGGGTTCGTATCTTCGGCGAAGAGATTCCCGTGCATGCGGCCATCCACACCATCAACGGCTTCTCCGCCCATGCCGATCAGGCGGAGCTACTCGCCTGGCACAGCAAGATTTCCGGGGTCAAGCGCACCTTCCTGGTTCATGGGGAAGAAGAGGTGATGCAGCATTTCGCCCGGCATCTGAAAAAAGGGCCGGTGGAGATGCCCAGCCCGCATCAGGAATATGATCTTTAGCTAATGGGTGCAGGGGCCACACCCTACCGGACTGATTTTAGAATTTGGCAATGTTTAACCGGACAGTAGTGACCTAAGTTACAGAAAAAGCGACGACTATAATCTAACATTCAGCAGAACGGCGAAAGCATGCCAGCCATATCTTTTGTCTAATCGACCAAAATTGAGGATGGAAACCATGTCTGAGCCCAAGAAGGCAACAAAAAAAACCAGAACCGGCAAAATCGCCAAATCAAAAAAAGCCCCCCGACCAAAGCGCAGGAAGGCATCCGGCTTGAAGCCGGGGATATCACGCTGCATACCGGGCAGATGGTGGAGGTAAACTTAGCACCCCGGGAACAGCCCACCGGAGAGCAGCATCGCACTCGCGCCTTGGTCATCCACGCCAACCAGGATTACATCGGCCTGATGCTGGATGATGAACGCTGGATCAGTAATATTCTAAAAGCAGCGCACTCATAAGATCACCCTCTTCGCTATACGGAGATCAGCAGAGACATGGCCGCCGAGACGCTCGGTGAGTAACGGCAGATTCCGGCGGTGTGTGATCAACAAGACCTCATCACCAAGCTCAAACACGGCCTGCTCATCCGCCAGCAAAAATTTCCCACCACGGTAGAAACAGACAATACCGGTATCCTTTGGCAAACCAAGTCCCTGAGCAGGGCCAGCCTGTTCATCACGAACCACGAAGGAAAACACGCGCGCCTCATCCTTGATCATAGAGGAGAGTTCCAGCAGGTCACGCCCATCAAACATATCGGCAAGATAGCGGCCGATGGTGCCCGCAGGGATAATGGTATCCTCCAGCCCGAGTTCGATGCAGATGTGTTCGAATTCCGGGTCTTCGATACGGGTAACCACGCGCCCGAAACCCAGAGAGCGCCCCACCAGGCTGGCAATAATATTAGTCTGATCATTGCCGGTCAGACAAAACAGCATGTCAGTTTCATCCGGATCTGCCTCGCGCAAAATCGCCGGCTTGCTGCCGTCACCGTGCAGGAAGCCGCAATCGAACTCCTCACTCAGCGTCTCAATAAAATCTTTATTGCGCTCAATGATGACAACCTCATGTTCGCGGTTCAACAGGAAGCGGGCAGTCATCACCGCCAGGGAGGATGCGCCTATAAATACTGCTCTCATAGTGACTTTGCCCTCTTTCCAAACCAGGTTCCCGGATACAATAGCACCAGCAGCGCCAGCACTTCCAGCCGGCCCGCCAGCATGTCCAGGCACAACACGCCTTTCAGGAAGGGGTGCAGTTCCGGGCCGGTGATCCCGGTCGAAAGCCCCACCGTAGCCGTCGCCGACACCACCTCAAACAGCGCGTCCAGAGCATCATAACCGAAGGCTACGAACAGCATCCAGGATGCCATGACAACCACAACAAATAGCATGATCACCAACAGTGCACGCAGCAATTCATCACTCTCTAGCCGTCGGCCACCCAGCCAGGGTTCGATAACAGCATGACGTGGCGCACCCGTGCGCCGCAGCCAGACTTGCAGCAGACGCAACAGGATGAGCAGACGCAGCAGCTTCAGACCACCAGCGGTAGAACCGATACTCCCGCCGACCATCATCGAGGGAATCAAAACCAGCTTCGAGACAACATCCAGCTCACTCACGGCCAGGCTGGAGAAGCCGGTGGTAGACTGGGCAGAGAGACCCAGCAACAGCCCTTGGATACCGGCCTCCCCCCACGATAGCCCCATACCCCAGACCAAGCTGGCGGTCAGCAGCAGAGTGACGCCAATGCTCATCACCAGCAACGCACGCAGCTCCAGGTCAGCAACCAGACTCTGGCAACCATGATGGCGAGCGCGATAGTATGCGGGAATAGTGATGGCACCCGAAAATGCGATGAGCATAACGACCAATGAAGCTGGCCAGGAATCCAGGCTGGACAGACTGTCATCAAAAGGGGCAAAACCGCCCGTTGAGACAGCAGAAAGAACCAACGTGAGGGCGGAAAAGCCATCTCCGGCAAAAGCCCAGATCGCTACAAATCCAATTGCTGTGAGCACCAGGTAGATCAGCAGCACGCGGCGGGCATGGGTTTGAGTGGTGCTGACCAGATCAGGGGCAGCGGTTTCCGGGTCGATCAGCCGCCTTGCGCTGGCGTGATGGCCCATCAGCAGCGCCACCGACAGCACCACGATACCGAGTCCGCCGTACCATTGCATCCAGGCGCGGCTGAAGAGGAAGGTTCGGGTCTGGTCTTCCACACCGGCAAGGGTGGAAAGGCCGGTGGTCGTGATGCCGGATACGGCCTCAAACAGGGCGTCCTGCAGGGAGATGCCAGCGCCAATCAAGGGATAGCTCATCAACAGAGGTGCGAGAAGAAAGGCCAGGGCGGTGACTACAAGCCCTTCATTGATACGGATACGCGCCGGAGAAGGCAACCGCGCCAGCGGCAGCCCCGCTGCAACAAGAATGGCAATGACAGCCAGATACCGGACACTGAAAACATACTCACCGTATGCCAACGAGACGATCAGCGGGGGAACCGTCAACAGCGCCAGCATCAGCCCGATCTGGCCTGAGTATTTCGCCACAACGCCAATACGCGCCGTGTAGCTTACCGCTGTGATGCGTTCGTCCAATGCCATCAATGAATACCGGTCGAGGACGAAGAGCAGCGGGATCTGGAATTCATTGCGATTGGGGTAATCGCTGCCAATCGGTCATCTGTATCCTAACCCGGAACAGCCGGACAAAAAACCTCACCATAGGGCGCGCCGTGCGCACCTTTTGCGATCTAAAAGGCCTGATTTTGGTGCGCACGGCGCACCCTCCGATACTGACAGATCAACTGAACCGGCCAAAATAACCTGGACGGAGTCCAGTACTCCAACAGGCCAACCCTTCGGGCGCTACTGTGGTGTCCCGCCACAGCGTTACAGCACTTGACAAGGACTAAGGCCATTGCCTGCGTGCTGTGCCTTGTTGCGGAACACCACAGTAATGCTGTATCCATCAATACAACCTTGTTGGAGTACTAGTCACTCTATTTCAAGTGCTGCGGTGATCTTCATAAGTACCGCCTTTTTCGCCTTGAGTTGCTGACGGAAGTCATAGCTATCGGTATCGGCAATTTCATAACGCAGGTTCGACAGATAGCTTTCCAGTGTTTCAGTAAGAATCTCCTTCTCTTTATCATTCAGCTCCAGATGGATCATACGTCTCCCCTCTAAACTTGGTTGTTAAGAATCAATAGTCTAATGCTCACCAGGCGAGCTGTCATCCGCTTTGTAGTTACAGATAGGGTGCCATCACCAGACTGGCAATCGCCATCAGCTTGATCAGGATGTTGAGCGACGGACCGGATGTATCTTTGCAGGGATCACCTACCGTATCACCCACGATACAGGCATTGTGTACAGGTGATCCCTTACCGCCCAGATGGCCTTTTTCCACATATTTCTTGGCGTTATCCCAGGCACCACCCGCATTTGCCATAAGCAGGGCGAGCAGCACGCCACTCAGCAGTGCACCACCGAGCATTCCGCCCAACGCATGCGCCCCGATGCCAAACCCGACCACCGGCGGTGCAATGACAGCCATCAGGCCCGGACCAACCATGCGTCTTAGGGCCGCGTTGGTGGCAATGGTCATACAACGCGCATTGTCGGGCTTTGCCCGGCCTTCACGCAGACCGGGGATTTCCCGGAACTGGCGCCGAATTTCCTCCACCATCTCCGAGGCGGCCTCACCAACGGCCGTCATGGTCATGGCACTGAACAGAAATGGCAGCAGCCCACCGACGAAAAGGCCGATGAGCACCTGCGGCTCTGTAATGCGCAGCTCAAAGCCCGGGATATGCAGACCAACCGTCTGCACATAGGCGCTGATCATTGCCAGTGCGGTAAGCGCGGCCGCGCCGATGGCGAACCCCTTGCCGATGGCAGCCGTGGTGTTGCCCAGTTCATCCAGAGTGTCTGTGATGGCGCGCGTCTCCTGACCCAGCCCCGCCATCTCCGCAATGCCACCGGCATTGTCAGCTACGGGGCCGTAAGCATCGACGGCCATAACCATGCCGACAGTGGACAACATACTTACCGCTGCCAGCGCGACACCGTAAAGCCCCGCCAATTGAGTAGCCACATAGATGATGGCGCCCAGAGCAAGCAGCGGCACGGTCATTGATTGCATTCCGACCGCCAGACCGGTGATGATGACAGTAGCGGGACCTGTTTTTCCGGCGCGCGCAATGCGGCGCACAGGAGCGCCTTTGGTAAAGAACTCAGTGGCAAGCCCGATGACGATCCCGCCCACGGTTCCCGCCAGCACCGCCCACCAGATGGCGATGTCGATTGACAGCCATCCGACCACCAGCCAAGCCGTTGCGATAGAGAGCGCACTGGCGCTGATAAGCCCTAACCGCAATGCTACTTCAGGGGAACTGCGGCTGAGTAGGCTCACCACGATGATGCCCAGGGCGGAGGCCAACAGCCCGCCGGTCGAGACTGCCAACGGCAGAAACAGCAGTGCCGACCGACCACCCAACGCATCGGCGGCAAGCACGCTCATGGTGGAGGCGATAGCGATAGCGGCAATGATGGCGCCACAATAGGACTCGAAGATATCGGCCCCCATGCCCGCCACATCACCCACATTGTCACCCACATTATCGGCGATGACCCCTGGATTGCGCGGATCATCCTCGGGGATGCCCTCTTCGATCTTCCCCACCAGATCGGCGCCGACATCAGCAGTCTTGGTGTAGATGCCACCGCCGACACGCGCAAACAGTGCCACCGAGGAGGCCCCCATGCCGAAACCGTTGAGCACCCGCAAAGAGTCCGGGTCAACACCCAGCATGAGGTAGAGCAGGCCAAGCCCCAGCAGCCCCAGAGAGGCGACGGCGATACCCATTACCGATCCGCTGGCGAATGCCACTGCCAGAGCCGCCGGTGCGCCATGGTCATGTGCCGCGAGGGCAGTGCGCACGTTGGCCCTTGTCGCCGTATAGATGCCAGTAAAACCGGCTGTGGCAGAGCAAAGAGCGCCGAACAGAAACGCCATAGCCGTCTGCCAGCCGAGTGAGAAGATAAGCGCGGCGAACACTGTCGCCACAAACAGCGCCAAATAGGAATATTCCTGGCGCATGAAGACCATGGCCCCGGAGTGGATGGCCTCGGCTATCTCACTCGCTTTGCCATGCTCTACCTGTCGCCGGCAGATCGACAGGTAGAGCAGCCAGGCGGCCACCAACCCTGCAATGCCGACCAGTGGAGGTATCCATGTGGTTTCCATAGCGTTGAACTCAGGCTATTTGTGCGGGAACCGCACTCTACCAACCTTGGATCGCGGGCGGAACACCCGCGCGCTCCACGGCAATGTGCAGCCTCTTGATGCGGCTCATTCGGTGGCGCGTACCGCCAGTACATCACAAGGCGCTTTATGCAATACACCATTCGCAGTGGAACCCAGCAGGGTTCCTACACCATGTCGGCCATGACTGGCCACCACGATCAGATCTACCTGTTGCTCCCCAGCGAAGCGGGCAATCTCATACTTGGCGGCATGTTCACTGACAAGCACCTCCTGAGCAATATCCACATCGCCCAAACGCGCGGCCTGAGCGGCCAACTGTTCCCGCGCACGGCTCACGCGGTAATGGGCCGGATCGGTGTATTCAGGGGCGATCTCCTCATTCGATCGATCCTCAGGAAAATGTTCCACCACATGCAGCAGGGTAAGCCGGGCGTTATAGCTCCTGGCCAGATTTGACGCACGCTTGAGCGCAGCCTCGCTGCATGGGGAAAAATCGGTTGCACATAGAATATTGCGGTAACTTTCCATTCTTGGCTCTCCTGCAATGCCGCTGTCAGCGGTGGAAAAAGTAGAGATTAACCCAAGATCCGCGATTGATTGTGGATGCACAGTGCAAGATATTGGTTTCACAGTGCTTGCAAAAAATCCTAGCTTCACCCATAGGTTAAGCGGGCATTTTTTGTAAGCACTGTGGAATCAAGAGCTTGTGCTATGCGCCGCAATCAATCGCGGATCTTGGGATTAAGTATACCCCGCAAACCGTGTGATTCAATTGATATTCTGGGTCGTTGTATTAGTATTTAATCGTTAGCCTTAACAACAAAGCAGCCACACCGGCATCCCGGGCCGGGAGGATAAGGAGTTCGCCATGACACAACGCCGCATGCATACCCTTGACGGCAATGAGGCCGCCGCCCGCATCGCCTATCTGACCAACGAGGTGATCGCCATCTACCCCATCACCCCCGCCTCCCCCATGGGCGAATGGGCCGACCAGTGGGCCTCGGAGGGGCGCAAGAACCTGTGGGGAAGCGTCCCTCGGGTGGTGGAGATGCAGAGTGAGGGCGGGGCCGCCGGCGCCATCCACGGTGCGCTGCAGGCCGGGGCGCTAACCACCACCTTTACTGCCTCCCAGGGGCTGCTGCTGATGATCCCCAACATGTACAAGATCGCGGCGGAGCTCACCCCGGCGGTGTTCCACGTCGCCTCCCGCTCGCTGGCGGCGCAGGCACTCTCCATCTTTGGCGACCACAGCGACGTGACGGCGGCCCGCAGCACAGGCTTCGCCTTTCTCGCCGCCAACTCGGTGCAGGAGGCAATGGACTTTGCCCTCATCGCCCAGGCCGCCACCCTCGAAGGACGGATACCCATGGTTCACTTCTTCGACGGCTTCCGCACCTCCCACGAGGTGGCCAAGACCGAGACCATCGAGCAGGAGACAGTGCGCAAGCTCATCCGCGAAGAGTGGGTCAACGCCCACCGCAACCGCGCCCTGTCACCGGAGCGGCCGGTGCTGCGCGGCAGCTCCCAGAACCCGGATGTCTACTTCCAGGGCCGGGAGCGGGTAAACCCCTACTACCAGGCCATGCCGGGGATCGTGCAGGGGGTGATGGATCGCTTCGCCAACCTCACCGGACGGCACTACCATCTGTTCGACTACGTGGGAGCAGAGGATGCGGAGCGGGTGCTGGTGCTGATGGGTTCCGGCGCGGAGACGGCCGAAGAGACGGTACAGCACTTGATCCGATGCGGAGAAAAAGTAGGCGTATTAAAGGTGCGCCTGTTCCGCCCCTTCGCACCGGAGGCGCTGGTGGCCGCCCTGCCCCCCACGGTGCGCACCATCGCAGTGCTGGATCGCACCAAGGAGCCGGGTGCCGATGGCGAGCCGCTCTACAAGGATCTGCTGACCGCTCTGAGCCAGGACTACCTGAGAGGCAGCCGCCGTTTTGGCGAGCTGCCCCAGATCACCGGCGGCCGTTTCGGCCTCTCCTCCAAGGAGTTCACCCCTGGCATGGTCAAGGCGGTGCTGGATGAGCTGAAAAAGTCGCAACCGCACCACCCCTTCACCATCGGCATCCACGATGATGTGACCCACCTCAGCCTGGCGTGGGACAGCGGCTTCCGCACCGATGCCGCCCGGGATACCACTGGAGCAATCTTCTACGGCCTGGGCAGCGACGGCACGGTCAGCGCCAACAAGAACAGCATCAAGATCATTGGTGCCGGAACCGGACTCTACGCCCAGGGCTATTTCGTCTACGACTCCCACAAATCGGGGGCGGTGACCATCTCCCACCTGCGCTTCGGGCCGCAGCCGATCCACTCCAGCTACCTGCTGGGCGACGGGGACGCGCAATTCGTCGCCTGCCACCAATCGGTATTCCTGGAACGCTACGATATGCTGGACAAGGCCGCGCCGGGCGGGGTCTTCCTGCTCAACTCCCCTGCCCCCACAGAGAAGGTCTGGGAGACCCTGCCCCGCCGCATGCAGCAGCAGATCATCGACAAGCAGCTGCATTTCCATGCCATCGACGCCTACGCCATCGCCGGAAAGCTGGGGCTGGGACGGCGCATCAACACCATCATGCAGACCGCCTTTTTCGCCCTCTCAGAGATACTGCCACACAATGAGGCCATCGAGGCGATCAAAACGGCGGCGCAAGAGAGCTACGCCCGCGCGGGTTCCCAAACGGCGGATGCCAATCTGCAGGCCATCGACAACACCCTCAAAAACCTCTACCGGGTAGCGGTGCCGACGGCCCCCACCAGCCACTTCGAGAAGCCGCCAACGGTCGCCCCCGAAGCACCGGGGTTCGTCCACCAGGTGACCGCTGAACTCATCGCCGGACGGGGCGACAACCTGCCCGTCAGCCAGATGCCCGCCGACGGCACCTTCCCACTCGGGACAGCCGCCTGGGAGAAACGCAATCTGGCGCTTGAAATGCCGATCTGGGAACCGGATCTCTGCACCCAGTGCGGCAAGTGTGTCTTCGTCTGCCCCCACAGCGTGATCCGGGCCAAGCTCTTTCCAGAGCAACTCGCAGCCAATGCCCCGGCAGCATTCCGCCACGCGCCGGTCAAGAGCAAGGCCTTCGAGCCGGGCCTGCAGATCAGCTATCAGGCCGCCCCCGAGGACTGCACCGGCTGCGGGCTATGCGTGGAGGTCTGCCCGATCCGGGACCAGCAGAACCCCAAACGCAAGGCCCTGAACATGACTCCCCAGCCCCCCGTACGCGAACGCGAACGCGGCAACTGGGCCTTCTTCTCGGATATCCCTGACTATGACCGGCGCAAGCTGCGCACCCAGGCCATCCCCGGTGCCATGCTGTTGCCGCCCCTGTTCGAATTCTCCGGCGCCTGCAAAGGCTGCGGCGAAACACCCTACATCCGGCTCGCCACCCAGCTCTTCGGGGATCGCATGCTGGTGGCCAACGCCACCGGCTGCTCCTCCATCTACGGCGGCAATCTGCCCACCACCCCCTGGGCCAAGAACCGGGAGGGGCGCGGCCCGGCCTGGTCCAACTCCCTGTTCGAGGACAACGCCGAATTTGGTCTCGGCATGCGTGTCGCCAGCGATGCATTGACACAATGTGCGCGGGAGCGGCTGGCGGCGCTGGCATCCGCCGTGGGCGAGGAACTCACCGAGGCCATTCTGAGCGCCGAGCAGGACGACGAACCCGGCATCCACGAACAACGGCAACGCATTGCGGAGCTGCGTTCCCGTCTGGCTCAGTTGGACACCGCCGAGGCGCATGCGCTCAATGAACTGGCCGATACCCTGATCCGACGCAGCGTCTGGATCATCGGCGGCGACGGCTGGGCCTACGACATCGGCTACGGTGGGCTGGATCATGTGCTGGCCTCAGGTCAGGATGTCAACATCCTGGTGCTGGATACCGAGGTCTACTCCAATACCGGCGGCCAGACATCCAAGGCCACCCCGCGCGGGGCGGTAGCCAAATTCTCCGCCAGCGGCAAACCCGGTCGCAAGAAGGATCTGGCCCGGCTGGCAATGACTTACGAAAACGTCTACGTCGCCCAGGTTGCCTTTGGGGCCAAGGACACCCAGACCCTGCGTGCCTTCCTGGAGGCAGAATCCTACCGCGGCCCCTCCATCATCATCGCCTACTCCCCCTGCATCGCCCACGGTGTCGATCTCTCCAACAACCTGCAGCAGCAGGATCTGGCCATGCACAGCGGCCACTGGCCCCTGCTGCGCTACGATCCGCGCCAGGCCGCAGCAGGCAAAAACCCTCTGCATCTGGACTGCACCGCCCCCTCCATTCCCTACCGCGACTATGCCCTGACGGAGGCACGCTTCAGCACCCTGCAGCGCACCCATCCAGAGGCCTGCGAGCAGCTGCTGCACCAGGCCCAAGTGGACGTGGAGAGCCGCTACCAGCATTACGCAAAACTCGCAGCCATGCCCTCGGATGCAACAGGCAAGGAGAAGGGGGATAAGGGATGGAAATAAGGAAAATCACAATTCTGGGTGGCTACGGACGAGAGGGACAGCGGGAACCCCTGGGGCGGCTTGATCTTAAGATGGGTGATGTGCTGAGCATCGTTGGCCCAACGGGATCAGGCAAGACGGCGCTGATCAATGATATTGGGCTGTTCGCCAACGATAATACTCCCTCCCGGCGGCGCATTCTGGTGAATGATGCGCCACCCCCGGAGCAGCTGACGGATGATCCGGCAAAGAACCCCATTGCATTGATCACCCAGCACACCAGTTTCCTCTCTGATCTCCCCGTCAACAAATTTCTGGAGATCCATGCCCGGGTCAGGAAGGCAGCCGGGCGTACGCCGGTGGTGGAAGAGACCCTTGAGTTCGCAAACCAGCTGACTGGAGAGGACATCATCCTTGAGAGTTCAATGACGGAGCTTTCAGGGGGGCAGACCCGGGCTCTGCTGATTGCCGATGCCGTGGTAATAGGAAACTCCCCCATCATCCTGCTGGATGAGATAGAGAATGCCGGCATCGACCGTACCAAGGCCCTGGAGTTGCTGCGCCGCTACCAGAAGATATTCATCTTCGTGACCCATGATCCCACCATTACACTCTTTTCCGACTACCGAGTGGTAATGAAGGGCGGCGCCATGGAGGCAGCCATCGTGACAGGAGCAGAGGAACGGCGCCTGGCGGCACGGATTAAAGCCATGGATGGGCTACTGCTTGAGCTGCGGGAAAAGATCAGGGCAGGTGAACAGCTACGGGAAGATCTGTTCGAAGCCCATCTGAGAGAGATGATATCCGGGGAGAAAACCAGATGAAGGTAATTGTATGCGCCGGCCCGCCCACCAGCGGCAAAACCACAGTGCTCAGGCAGGCTACCAAGCGGTTGGTGGCCCATGGCTATAACCTGGCCTACCTCAAGATCGACGTCCAGTTTGCGGATGAGGATGAGCTGTTCAGGACGGAGTTCGGCATCCCGGCGAGGAGCATCTTTTCCGGTGATCTCTGTCCGGATCACTGTAGTGTGCTGGTACTGGGCGATGCGGTGAAGTGGGCGCAGGAGCACAAAGCTGATATCTTCATTGTGGAGACTGCAGGACTCTGCCTTCGCTGTGCACCCTATATGGAGGGTTCCCTGGGCCTTGTGGTGGTAGAGGCCACCAGCGGCATGAACCTGCCACGTAAAATTGGGGCAATGTTGTCCCTGGCAGATGTGGCGATCGTGACCAAGATTGATCTGGTCTCCCAGGCAGAGAAGGAGGTGTTCCGCGCCAATATTTCCGAGGCGGCGGAGGTGGATGTACTGGAGGCCGATGCACTGCGGGGTATCGGCATCGACCGTCTTGTGGCCCGAATCGAGAAAATGGATGAAATTGTAGAACCGCTGATGTTGCGTGGCAGCCCCCCAGTGGCGACCTGCACCATCTGTGCCGGAAAGCGGGAGATCGGCTGGGAGAAACACTTCGGCATCCTGCGCACCCTGGACTCCGACCTCTTCTATCGGGGACAGTGATGAGAGAGCGCTTGCAAGAGATCCTGGCTCGCCTGCCCGGCAAAGACTGCGGGCAGTGCGGTTTTAAAAACTGCCGAAGTCTGGCGGAGCAGGTTATAGATAAACCAGAGCTGATCCGGCGTTGTCTCTATCTCCAGCCGCAAGGGGTCATAGTGCCCCTGGCCACAGACCTGCGGATGGAGGAGATCAGCTGGAAGGATATCCTGGATCGGGAATATGACCTTGTGCTTGAGCAGTTTCCCGAAGATCCCGGCCCCCGCGAGATTATCCTCCCCTTCAACCCCGGCAATCTGCAACGACTGGAGATCAAAAAAGGTGATGTCCTGTTCGGGCGGCCTGCCTGGGTTGGCTGCCCCGTGACCCATGTAGGACTGGTGATGGATGAGCCGGATTATCTCAGCGGCACCTTCTCATGGTGTGTCATTGGCCCCCTGGCTGCCCGGGAGCGGGGCATTGAGATCGGCAACTACAACCCGATCGCTTATGAAGGCCTGGTGCGACATACCCGGCAAAAACTGGAGATCGGCCGGCGTTATCACTTCCTGCCACGCACCTGCATGATGCAATCCCGTCATTCCGGGGTGGTGAGTGCAGTGGCAAAAAGAGGGGATGCTTATCGTGTCCGCCTTGAAGGGATCATGATTGATTGACCTGAAGCGCAGGCGTCTCGCTCGCAATGCAAGCAAGATGCCCACGCTTCAAAGCTATCCCAAAAGGCTTTCTTAATGAAGATTTGAGCCTATTTTTAACACCACCACATCAGGAATCTTGCAAGTACCTCTGGATACTCTGAATAACCCCCAATATGGTCAAGCCATTTTTTCGTAGTGAGTGCGAAAAAGCGCATAGAGGGTGATTCCGATGAATAGCGCCAACGCGGGCAACAGCACATAATCCAACCAGCCAAGCCAGGCGGAGAGACCTACCGCACCCAGCAGAACAACCAATAGCGGGGTAAAACAGCAGAGCGCCGCGACAACAGTGCCAATAATGCCGGTTCGAAGCAGTGCCCGATTATTCATGGTCTCTCTTCCCTGAAGGATGAGCCGGATAACCGGCATTGGTCGAGGCCAGAGCGATCTGTTTTGGATCGGCAACAGCATCATCAAAGATCACAACCGCTTGATGCCTGGCATAATCCACATCCACGGAGATGACGCCCTCCACCCCACCCATGGCCTTCTTCACCATCAGGGGGCAGAGCGCGCAGTTCATATTCTCCACCTGAAGGATGAGGGTCTGCTCAGCAGCCGGGGAAATGACAGGCAATAGTAGGATAAGAAACAGGGTTATTCGTTTCATATTGAGTTACCTCATATCAACAGGGGGGCGATAAGATTGACCGCAACAGCAGCAGCGATCAGCAGGGTTGCCGTCTAGAGTGCAATCCTGATCACCCGGCCGGAGGCTGGCGTTGTACAGAAGGTGCCCGAGGCGCAGGCATTTTTCGGCTTTCGATAGATCTGCCAGAATCCCGCAGCCAGCAGACCGATGGCAACCATCATAAAGATCGGCTGATAGGGAGCAAGCACCGTCAGACTACCGATCCAGGCCCCACCCACCCCCAGCGTCAATAAGAGGAAGGGCAGGATGCAACAGGATGACGCCAGCAACGCGCCGATCAGGCCACCGGCGGCATAGAGGCCCTCTCTATTGGTGGTGAGTTGCTCATTTGTATATTCAGTTATTTCATTCATTTGGATCTATCCTCTCTGGGAAAATCCTTCAGGCAACAGCGGCCGGACGGATGGCTGGTGGTACAGGTGCAGTGCCCCTTTTTTGTCTGCTCCACAACAAATGCACGAACACCCGGGTTAGTCTGCGCATCTGATTTCGAAACACCGAAGCAGTAGCAGAGTGGTGCGCTCTCCGATGCCTCTTTGATCCCCACCACAGTGCGAATCACCGACCGATTCAGCACAGTGCCATCCCGGCCAAAGTAAACAACATCACAGGCCGGGCTATCGCAGAAATAGTAGGGCTGATCCGACAGTGCCAGCACCCAGGGCTGGCTCAAATGGTGCAATATCGTCTGCATACCCACCGGCTTACAGTGATGCCCATCTGCCGGACAGACACCCTCCCCTTGCCGGGATTGCGAATGGTCTTTTTTTGTACAGCAGTCAGACATCATTTACCTCATCTTTGCAGCTCTCATAATCTATGCTACAACCTGTAGTCACTACAGGTTCAAGGTGTTTTTTATGAATCAAGAAAATAGTATGGGTATCGGTGTACTGTCGGAACGCACCGGCTGCAAGGTGGGGACCATCCGCTATTACGAGCAGATTGGGCTGCTGCCCGATCCCCCGCGCTCCGAAGGCGGTCATCGCATCTACAGCCTGGAACATCTGAAGCGGCTCACCTTTATCCGGCGTGGGCGTGAGCTTGGTTTCACTCTGGATGAGATACGCACGCTGCTGGGGCTGGTAGATGGTGGCAGCTACACCTGTGGCGAGGTCAAAGCACTGACACTTGAACACCTGCAGGAGATCCACAAAAAGATCACTGACCTGAAGCGGCTTGAAGAGAGCCTGACAGCGATTGCCGCTGAGTGTGAAGGCGGTGCCGCATCCAAATGCCCGATTGTCGATGCCCTCTTCAAGAGCCGCTGATCCTGTTTTCGCCCGCAGACCGGGTTGCTATATTTGGCTAGACGCATATAATATCCACCCATGAATACAGAGTCACTTGCCGCTTTATTCAAAACCCTGTCAGAACCTGTGCGGCTACGGATTGTTTACCTGCTGCTGGAGCAGGGCGAGCTTTGCGTCTGTGATCTGGTCGATACGCTGGCACTGTCGCAGAGCGTAGTCTCCCGCCATCTGGCCTATCTGCGTAACAACGGGCTGGTGGCGACCCGCCGCGAAGGGGTCTGGATTCACTACCGGGTGATGGATAATTGCTGCGGCGCACTGTTCGAGCATATCCGCCAATGCGGTGAAGATAATGAAGAGATGCAGGCGGATCTGGCGCGGCTGGCTGCGGTAAAACAGCCCTGCTGTTGATGCTGTCACCCCATGAAGGGGCTTTTTTTAACGGTTTATATATCTGTTTATACGTTTATACGGGGTTAGTAATTTATGGCAATTCGGGTAGGCATCAACGGTTTTGGCCGTATGGGCAGGTTGGGGCTGCGAGCGGCCTGGGGCTGTGAAGAGCTTGAGTTTGTACAGATCAATGAGATTGCGGGGGATGCCACCTGCTCCGCCCATCTGCTCAAGTTCGACTCGGTGCATGGCATCTTTGGCCCGGAGTGCAGTGCTGAAGGGGATGCCCTGCTTGTAGACGATCACCGCATCACCCACTCATCTAACCCCGGCATCAGTGACACCGACTGGTCCGGCTGTGATCTGGTAATCGAGGCCAGTGGCCGGTTCCGCCAGCCAGGCCAGTTGCAGGCCTATTTCGATCAGGGAGTGAAAAAGGTGCTGGTGGCCGCCCCGGTGGAGGGGGCACTGAATATCGTCTACGGAATCAATGATCACCTCTACGATCCAGCCGCCACCCATCTGCTGACCGCTGCTTCCTGCACCACCAACTGCCTTGCGCCGGTGGTAAAGGTGATGCACGAAAAGATCGGCATCCGGCACGGCAGCATGACCACCATCCACGATATCACCAACACCCAGACCATTATCGACAAGGGCCACAAGGATCTGCGCCGGGCGCGTGCCTGTGGTCAGTCACTGATTCCCACCTCCACCGGCTCCGCCAGGGCGATTACCAAGATCTTCCCGGAGCTGGAGGGCAAGCTGAACGGCCTGGCGGTGCGGGTGCCGCTGCTCAACGCCTCACTGACCGATTTTGTCTTCGAGGCCGCCCGGCCTGTGACGGCAGAGGAGGTCAACCGCCACTTCAGGCAGGCAGCCGAGGGTGAGCTGAAAGGCATCCTGGGCTATGAGGAGCGTCCGCTGGTCTCAGTGGACTACCGGGGCGATGCCCGCTCCGCCATCGTGGATGCCCCCTCAACCCTGGTGATCAACGGTACTCAGGTCAAAATCTACGCCTGGTACGACAACGAGTGGGGCTATGCCAACCGCATGATGGATATTGCCACGATGGTGGCACGGAGCCTCTGACGATGAACCAGGGGCTGCGCAACTACCTGATCGTCACCGGCGGCTACTGGGCCTTCACCGTCACCGACGGAGCCATCCGCATGCTAGTGGTGCTCTATTTTCACCTGCTGGGCTACTCCCCCTTCGAGGTGGCGATGCTGTTTCTCTTCTATGAGTTCTTCGGCATCGTCACCAATCTGGTGGGCGGATGGCTGGGGGCGCGCATCGGCCTCAACCTGACCATGCAGATCGGCATGGGGATGCAGGTGGCGGCGCTGGCGATGCTCACCGCACCCGATGGCTGGTTGTCAGTGCCCTATGTGATGGCCGCGCAGGCGCTCTCTGGCATCGCCAAGGATCTGAACAAGATGTCGGCCAAGGCCTCGGTCAAGGCTATGGTGACAGACGATAGTGAATCACGGCTCTTCAAGTGGGTGGCCGTACTCACCGGCTCCAAGAATGCCTTGAAGGGCGGCGGCTTTTTTGTGGGCGCTCTCTTGCTGGAGTGGGTTGGTTTTCGTAGTGCCGTGGCAATCCTTGCCGGACTGTTGCTGCTGGTACTGATAATAACTGCCACCCTGCTGCCCGCAGGTGTAGGCAAGATGAAGTCCAAGCCGAAATTCACCCAGGCCTTTTCGCAGATTCCGGCCATCAACTGGCTCTCGGCAGCACGCTTCTTCCTGTTCGGCTCGCGGGATATCTGGTTTGTGGTGGGGCTGCCGGTCTTTCTCTATGAGGTACTAGGATGGTCGTTCATGCAGGTGGGTGGTTTTCTTGCCCTGTGGGTGATCGGTTATGGCCTGGTTCAGGCCGGAGCCCCAAGACTGCTGCGCAAGAGCCATCATGGCCAGGGGCCAAGTGGCGGCACAGCCTGCCTGTGGGCCTTTATCCTCGCCCTGTTTCCTGCCGGCATCGCCCTGGGTATGCAACAGGGCTGGCCTGTTGACCGGGTGCTGGTGGTGGGGCTTATCCTGTTCGGTGGCGTCTTCGCCATCAACTCCGCCGTTCACTCCTACCTGATTCTGGCCTATTCCGACCATGAGAAGGTCGCCATGAATGTGGGCTTTTACTACATGGCCAATGCGGGTGGACGACTGACCGGCACCGTACTCTCTGGTTGGCTCTATCAGACCCAGGGGCTGACGGGGTGCTTGTGGTGGTCAGCCACCTTTGCGCTGATGGCGGCTCTGCTGTCGTTGCGGTTAAAGAAACCTATCTAGAGAGTCATCAATGTCCACAGATAAACATAAGCATCATCTTGATCCACTTACACGCGGCCTGCCACTGTGGGTCATTCTTGCCATGGGCCTTGGTCTGTGGATCGGTTACATTGCACCAGAGATAGGCAAGGCACTGGACTGGGGCATCCCCGTCGGGCTATTTCTGATGATCTATCCAGCCATGACCAAGCTGCATCTGGAAGATATCAAAAGCGCCACCCGTAATCGCACCGCCACAGCGCTGATCCTCGGTTTCAACTACCTGCTCAATCCCGCCCTGTTATGGTTTTTTGGCTGGCTTTTTCTGCGTGACCACCCGGAGCTGTGGATCGGTCTGATTCTGTTGGGCGTGGCCCCCTGCATCGCCATGGTATTGGTGTGGACTGACCTGTCACGGGGCAATAATGCGCTATCGGTGACGCTGATGGCCTGGAACAGCCTGATCCAGATTATCACCACCCCCTTCTTCATCTGGCTGATCATCGGCCAGCAGGTGGATATTGATATATTGATGATCGCCCAAAGTGTCTTTCTCTATCTGGGGTTGCCACTGTTTTTTGGCTTTCTGACCCGGCAAATCGCAGTCAAAAAGAGAGGCGCCACATGGTTTGATGGCCGCGTACAACCACATCTGGACAGGCTGCAACTGGCGGCCTTGCTGTTCACACTGCTGATCATCTACGCCCTGCAGGGCAAGGTGGTCTTGGCGCATCCTGGGTTCATCTGGTTAATGGCAACCCCGCTGACGCTCTTTTTCATCTGTCTCTACGCCACTGTCTTTTTTATCTCCCGCGCTGTCGGGCAAAACTACGAGAACAGCACCGCCATTGCCTACAACGCAACGGGACGCAACTTTGAGCTGGCCATTGCCATCGGGATTACCGCCTTTGCCTCTCAACCACTGGTGGGTATTTCCACTGCCATCGGCCCATTGATCGAGGTACCGTTGATGTTGGCGATTGTCTGGTGGAGTAAGCGCATGGCGACGAGGCTTCAATGTAATTGATGATGAAGAGAGATAGTTTGGAAAGGGTGCCCAGCCAACCTTTGCCTGCATGACGAACAGAGAAGTTGATGATGTTTGATGCCCTAGGAGTCTGTCGGATTTAGCGACGTATCCCTATAGAATAGGCTCATCGTACCAAGAAGAGATCGACATCACCATGTCAGGCAAATTCCAGCCCATCAATCGAGATACCGCGTACCTGTTGCCGCCCTCACTACAAGA
>JAJRZI010000058.1 GCA_024275295.1 Gammaproteobacteria bacterium
ATATTATGCGGCGGCATCATCTTCTGGATAACCGACTCTTTTCGTTCTGCTGAATAACGGTTCATTTCTCACTCTCTGTCGCCCACCTCAACTTCGATTACAATGGTCAAGTGGGGCGACATCTATCCTGACAGAGGGGGCTTGCTCCGGCACCTGCACAAGGTATTGCTGCAATTTAGCTGCAATGCAACCCACAAACTCAGCATGGTGCAGCCTCTCTATCCACTTCTCAGCCTCAGCATCATAGGGAATAATGATTGGGTGCAGGTGACTCTCAATGATACGGTAATCATGGGCAATATTCTGAAATGGAAAGCTGAGATTTTGGCAATGATCCCTGTGTGCCTTTAATATTTTTTTACTATCAAGTTGCTCTTCATTGTGCCAAAAAAGATCACGAAAATAGGCTTTTATAGCTTCAGGTGCCAGTAGGCCATCACTATGCTTGCGCACCACTTGGCGCATAGAGGCAGCGGCCTGTTCCAGCTCTGGTGGTACTTTCCAATCAGGTGAGGTAAAGATCAGCAGTTCACTCTCTGCTTTGGTTCTTGCTCCCTCTCGATTGCAACGCCCTGCCGCTTGGGCTACAGAATCCAGGCCACTCTCTGCTCGCATCACTATCGGAAAATCAACATCGACCCCCGCTTCGATCAATGAGGTGGAGATCACTTTGCAGGCTTCACCGCTCTTTAATTTGATGCGAATCTCTTCCAGTATCTTTTTTCTGTGTTTTGCACACATCAAAGTAGTCAAGTGATAGTAGCCTTCTCCACCATCAGTTAGCTCAAACAGCGCTCTGGCATGCCTGCGGTTGTTAACAATAATGAGTATCTGAGCATTGCTGGCAATTCGCTCTGCAAGCGCTTCATCGGTTTGGATGCCGATATGCCGAACGGTTACACGGTCAAGCTCTTTGTAGAGTTGCTCTGGATCGGGTGCAATTTCACGCACATTTTCAAAACCATTGTGAAACTCATCAGAACTCAAGAGTGCGGGTTGCGTTGCAGTGCATAACACAACCGAACAGTTGTAGTTTCTGGCCAGCTCATCAATCGCGGCCATTGTCGGGCGCAACAGTTTCTGAGGCATCATCTGTGCTTCATCCAGAATGATGACACTGCCGCTGATGTTGTGCAGTTTGCGGCATTTGGATGACCTGTCTGCAAACAGTGATTCGAAGAACTGCACAGCGGTAGTGACGACAACTGGCGCATCCCAGTTCTCCATTGCCAGCCGTAGCTTATCCTTGGTCTCTTCACGCCAATCAAAACCGGCATCATCAAACGCACTGTGATGCTCAAGCACCACATCTTCACCAAGCTCACTAAACAGATCACGAAAGACTTTTGCATTTTGCTCAATGATGCTGGTGAAGGGGATGACATAGATCACACGGCGCAGTTTTTTAGCTGCTCTGCCTGGATGATCAACAAGGGCATGATCCAGTGGAAAGGCCATTGAGGTTAATGTCTTGCCACCGCCTGTTGGGACGGTTAGTGAAAAAAGCCCTGGTTTTAATTGAGCCTGTTTTTTAGCGTACTCCAGTACCTTTTTCCTGAGATCATTGACCTCACTGGGTGAGTGGGCAGCGGCTCTCTCCTGTAGTGCTGTTAGATGCTTACCTAAAACAGTCTGCAACTTTTGAAGCGATGGATAGTTACCACGATTTTGAGTTTTCCCTTCGAGTTCTCGATAGAAACATTCTGTATCAATAAAGTCTGCATCAACCAGACAGGAGTAGAGCATTCTTATCAGGAAAGCGAGTTGGAAACCGTGAAAAGGCGGTTCTGCCGGTACGTGAGATGGGAATGGAATTTGCTCAGGAAGCATCAGTGCCTGCTTCCATACCTTATCCAACAGTGGGATATCTTTGTTTAGGCGCTCTTCTAATGTTGCACGATTACTACCGGGATCAACCCCATTGGCTAAACCAGCATGATGGCCTGCAACGACGTAAGCAATAATTTTGCCTAAATGCTCCCATTGTTGAATCGCTATTTGTGCGCCTGCTGTCGCATGGTCTACCCGCTTCCTACCTTCAAGACGCTGTGCAAAAGCTGCCGAGTATTTACCTGCATCATGTAGCAAGCCAGCTGTTTTTGCTAACTGGGAAGCCTTGAAGTGCTCGGCATTACTGGCTGCTAAATCAGCAACACGGTGCAGATGATCTGATAGTAATTGCCAATCAGATTTATCCAGCTTATTTCCTGAATGAGCATAATAAGTTTTGCTCATATACTTGCTCCTTCCTGAATGCTTTTATTTCATTTGCCAAAGTTTTATCTGTGTGTTTTTTATGCCAGCAAGTAATTCTGCTGGCATTTGCTTATTTTTAAACTGCTTTATACCACCCTCCTCTCTCAAAACATGAGAATCACTTTTTTATTTTTCATATTTTTCAGCCATTCTGGCTATTTCCTCTTTTATGGTTTGTTTCAGGCTGGGCGGGGCTATCACTTCTACATCTGCGCCATATTTCAGGATGTCCATTATCAGTTCTGTGGGGTTGTGGTAGGGGATGGTTAGCAGGTATTTATCACCCTGCCATTCACCCTGTTGTTTGGGGTGCCATTGCTCTTTTTCTATGTAACGGGCGCGGTGTTGGTTGAATTTCAGTTGGGCTGTTTTGTCTGCTTTGCCGGAGAAGATGCCAAAGGCGCTTTCAAGATGCTCTTCCAGTAGTTGTGGGTCTGCCTTTTCTGCCTCTTTGGGCAGTACAGTTGTTTTATGTATGTTGTCGAGTGAGAAGGTGCGTAGTGCATTTCTATTATGACACCAGGCATCGAGATACCAGTTGTCCCGGTAGTGGGTGAGGCGTTGTGGTGAGAGGGTGCGCTGGCTGGTTTTTTGGTTGCTGCGGCTTGTGTATTCAATTTTGAGCTGTTTTTGATCCAGCACTGCTCCGGCAATTTTGATGAAGTTCTGCGGGTTGCTGACGCGCTGGCCGATACCCAGTATGCGGATGCGTTGCAGGGCATCATCGGGGGGGTGTCCGTGCTGGCTTAGCATGTTGATGATGAACTGTTTTAGTGGGGTGATCTGTTCATCCAGCAGCCCTGGCTGGATTTGGCTGAGCAGTTGCTGTGCTGCCAGCAGTGCCTGTAGTTCGGCATCGGAGAACCAGGTGCCGGGGAGTTCGAAGCTGCCTGCACTGGCCGGGTCGTAGTAGTAGCCCTGTTCATTAGAACAGATGGGGGCGCGGTAGAGATCCCGAAACTCTTGAATATCCCGGTAGATGGTTTTGTCGGAAGCCTCTAGTATTTTGCAGAGTTCTGCAATGGTTACGGGGTAGCGACGAGATTTCAGCAAGCAGTGCAGGCGGTATTGTCGGTGCTTTTTGTTGTCCATATATTCCCTGTAATCACAATATACTATTGCTCCAGAAAAAGCTTTACCCACTGTTTTCCTGTTTCATTGTCAGGCATTGCTATTTCGCTCTCTATCTTCCAGTTTCCAGCTTCCTTTACAAACATGACACCTATAATCTGAGTGCCTTCCGTTGACTGAGCTATAAAGTGCAATCTTGCTTCCATGGGTGAAAGGGTCGCCCTTTGCATATTGAGCGCTTTGGCCCTCTGCGCTGATGGGGCAAGGTGGCTAATAATTTCCCGTCCACTTATACGCGCATGAGTTTTAGAACGCTCTAGAATTGCCTTTCGGTTTGAGGATAAGAATGTTTGGATCAGGTTCCATTTACCACCCTGTAGCGCCTTTAGATAAGTTTGGTATTGGCGCATCAGTTTGGATGCTTCTTGTGGTGTTCCAGCCCTGAGTGTGGGGGGAGTATTTTTCTGAAATTGCACAAAATCCCAAATCACCAGCTCCCCAGGATTCAGCCCTCTATTCTGGAAGTATGATGATTTAATCTGTAGAAAATAAAAATCATTCCCTATATCGAAACGTTCATAGCGCTTGGAATTATTAACATCATTCCATATAACTCTTATTTTTTCTGCCCCATGGGTTATTTTAAATTGATAGCTGCGGTCAGCATCATAGGCAATCTGGCTGGCATTATCTGCTTTTTCATCCCCAAGATAATGCAGGCTAAAATCAGGAAATGTGATCTCCTTCTGTTGCAGATAATTAACAGGTTTTCCATAAGCTGTAACACCGGGTTTATCGGGAGGCGCTTCTGTACATGCAAGGAGGCTGAAAAAAGCAATATATATAGGTAAACAGCTGATTCGTGTTGTTCTTCTATTTCTCATATTGCCTCTAGGTTATAGCTACAAGTAATCCGTTGCAATCCTGCAATGATGGCTTAGCAGGGTTTTATCTCAATATAGTGAACTGGACTTCAGAGAGGGCATCGGGTCTAATTGAGTATACGATTCTAATAGCTTAACGGCGCATGAAAAACCCATGAGGCAACCTCTGGCAGCATAAAAAGCAGCTTAAATGCTTATTTTTTCTTGGTTTATTGCCTGTTGCCATACGGTCTTGTGAAACTATTTCAGTTTACTTTTGGTAAGACAATTATCGATTGTTAACCTTGCCAGAACTCTCTTGGGGATTTTTCAAGCACTTAATCAAGCAATAAATTTCAATGCAGCTATAAGTGCGCTTTCAATTATAAGAATAAGAATCGTGAAATAACCAAGGTTTATGGCTTTAGAATAGCTGCTGCTCTAGGATGGCTTTTCTGAGCTTTAGTGAGCATCTCCACATTAAAAATCAAGTCACAAAGGAGCTAAATGCGCATCAGTCTGTTATCAAGTAGGAACGGTTTGTTAAAGGTGATTTAGATGTTAGGCCGCAATAACGCACAATACCTCAGGCTGTTCATTCTTTCTGCCATTGCCATCTGTGGCGGCATCTTCAGTATGCCCTCCCTTGCGCTTGCCGCTGTCATGCCTACCTACGAAGCCGCTGCTGGAGTGAGTGTCGGCCCCAAAGCCCCTACCACTATTGCCCATGATCGTTGGGGACGCTTCTATGTTGTGGAGACAGGTGCTAACCGGCTGGATATCTATGATGCGAATGGCGTACAGGCAGGCCGCATTGAAGGGCTGAACAACCCACTCGCTGTTGCCATTAGCAGACGCGGACTCATTTATGTGGGAAGCAAGGGTGATGGCAGTGTAACAATCTACGATAAACGTACATTGAATCCACTGGGTAAGCTGGGAATAGGTGATGGGGAGTTTGAAAAACCGACCGCAATTGCCATTGATAAAAGAGGCCGCATTTATGTGGCTGATGCCAAGAGAGGCGAGATAAAGGTCTTTTCCCCAAAAGGCACCCTGAATTTTGCCTTTGGCAGTGATGGCACAGGTTCGGGGCAATTTCGGCACCCCGTGTCCATTTTGATCAAAGAGTATACGGAAGAGATTCTGGTTCTGGATTTTGGTAATGGATTAGCAGGCCGCGTGCAGATATTCGATTTAAAAGGGAACTTCAAGCGCAGTTTCAACACCATCGGAGCACAGAAACTTCCCCTGGTCAAACCCATAGGGATGGTAGCAGACAGCCGCCAGCGCCTCTATATATCGGATGTTTTCAGCAGCCAAATCGCTGTCTACGATAACGAGGGCACCTATCTTGGCGGACTCGCCGCAGCAGGGGCAGCCGTACACAACCCTTTGGGCATGGCTTATGACAGCAATCTCGGCCGGCTGTATATCGCCTCGCTCAACAATTCACGCATCGTAGCCTTTGATCTGTTTGATCAGCAGCGCAGAAGAAGGGGCTTGGGCAACCCCCCCAGAGGCAAACGACAACCCTCTGCGGATACCAGCGCATCATCCCAATCGGACTCCACCTCCACAGGGAATAGCCCAGCCTGCCCGAACAGCAGCAACTGCAATCCAACCGACAAGAGTATCGATCCAGCATCGAAACATACCCTGCGAGCAACTGCCGGGGCACACGGCAGAATCGAACCCGCAGGTAGTCAACAGGTTGCCGCAGGCAGCGATCTGCGCTTCCTGATCACCCCAAACCCCGGCTACCGCATTGTCAATATGAAGTTAGACGGCAAGCCGATAAATATATCGCCAGAACAGATCTTTACCGATATTCATGCTGACCACTCTTTGGAGGTGGATTTTGCTGCTATTCTGGAGGTTGGTGAGCTACAACTCGACCACAACTGGAAGCGAGTAACATTCAGAACCCCCTTCCTTGACCCTGTGGTGATCGCCAAACCGGCAACCCATAACGACCCCAACCCCGCTGTTGTACGCATGCGCAATCTGGATCAGAGCGGCTTTGAGATTCGTCTCCAGGAGTGGGACTACCTCGATGGAACCCATGGCAGGGAAAAGCTGAGTTACCTCGTGGTGGAACAGGGCGCACATAAATTATCAGATGATGTGCAGATTGAGGCAGGATACTTCAACCATGCAACTGTACAGACCCACAGGCGTATAGCATTCAAGCAGGCATTCAACACGAAGCCGGTGATTGTTACGTCCATCACAAGCACCAACGAGGCAGATGCCGTGACTGGCCGAGTACAAAAGGTGGGACTAGCAGGTTTTGATTACCGCCTGCAAGAGCAGGAAAGCAATCGCCAACGCCACGCCTCCGAGCAGATCGCCTACATTGCCTGGCCCCCTTCAGCGGGCATCGTGGGTAACCTATCCTTTGAAGTAGCCAGGGCCAGCACATTAGTCGACCACCGTTTTCAGCAGTTGGCCTTCAGCAGCAGTTTTGCACATACCCCCGCATTCATTGCAGATATGCAAACAACCCGAGGCGACGACATAGCCAATCTACGCACACGCCATGCCGAGCCACTAAGCATAGAGTTACAGGTAGATGAAGAGCAGTCCAGGGATACGGAAACCAATCACGTCGTGGAGGAGATCGGATACCTGGCCTTTGCCGCATCTCTCGTGGAGAGCGGTTCCGATTATGATGGCGATGGCCTGACGGATGCAGAGGAGGTCAACACCTATGGCTCCTCTGCGCTAGCCCCCGACAGCGATGATGATGGACTGACTGATGGTAAAGAGCAACGCCTCTGGGGCGCAGCATGGAGCCTTGACAACGATGGAGATGGGTTCATCAATCTCCTGGATAGGGATGCAGACAATGACAGCTATCCGGATGGCGCAGAGCATAACGCAGGTAGTGACCCGGCTGACCCCTTCTCTATACCCCGATAGGTAACTACCCAGATGAACAGATTAAGGAACAGGTGGGCAGCAGCAATGCGTTTAATGACCTTCATGTTTATATCATTGGTGACAACCCAGGTTCAGGCGGGCTACCTGCTGGATTTCCCTCACACCACAGTCAACAACATCGACTGTTTCAACTGCCACAATGTATTAGGCGAGATGGAGAAATTTTTCAATATCGTCATGCCTGACCCGCCACAGAATATTGATGACACACCCGCCAACAACCTCTGCTGGAGCTGCCACAACGATGTTGTGGCACCTTTCATGAAAACCCACTCCAGCCTCTCCATCGATAACGACTATGGTGACTGGCATATCGAATGCCGCACCTGCCACGAGCCACACTACCACTATCAGCTGGCAGCTTATGGTGATGAGGCACGTCTTGCCACCGGCAGCATCACAGAAGTGACAGAAACTACCCTGCGTAGCGCGGGTGCCAACTGGGAAGATAACGAATTTGCAAAGCTGGTATTGCTCATCCGCACCGTTGGCGGCTACCGGATTGTAAGCAACACCAGCGACACCCTCACCGTAAAAGGCCCAATCGAACTCGACAAAGTCTTGCCAGGTGATACCTTCACCATTATCTACGGCAAGCTCGTCCGGCATAGAATCAACACCCCGAACAGCGGTCGCAAACCGGTCAAATTCTTCCGCCCCGTTGGGCCAAACACCTTTGCCGACGGGGATGATGTCTACGACGGCCCCTGTGAGGTCTGCCACACCAAAACCCACCATCACCGGAACAACAACGACAATCCGGATCAAGCTGATCATACGCACAATGTTGGCATGAAGTGCACCTTCTGCCATAAGCATGTAAACGGTTTTATGCCTCTGGGCGCCGGGGCGCATGAAGTCCATGTCACCAAGGAGTTTGGCCCCAAGATCACTTGCCGCGATGGACAATTTGGTTGTCATGGCGCCTTTGTACCTGGCTCCAACTACCCCAATGAAGTCTATTTTGCAGATGGCAAAACCCTCTGCAACGGACGCCCCGACACCGCATGCCCGAACAGCGGCCCGGACAGCGGCACCCAGGTCTGCGCCAACTGCCACGGCGAAGGGGCTATACTGGCCAAGTACTACTTCTTCCGTCCCGGTTCATCCCAAGGCGACAAGGGTATCTGGATCACCAAGGACAGCGGTGAATATACCTGGGCCGATACCTGGCTGGGTGAGCTGGGTGAAGAGAAATTCTGTGGCAGTTGCCATAACGATACTGCCAATCCCACTCCGGTAACTGGCCCTGGGAGCGTTGGCGAAGCACCCAATATTGTTGGCGATCTGGATCTGGAGACAGGTACCAACACCTATGGCTTCTTTATCAATGGTCATGGCAAGAGCAGTGCAAAAAATTACGACCGCCTCTCCTGGCAGGACAGCGCCGCCACAGGCAACCCTGGCGCAGGGCGGGTCTGCAGTGATTGCCATGATTACAGCAAGGGCCATTGGAATACCGGCGGCACCAAGCGGCTCAAGGATGGCTATGAGAATGACAGCAATAACACCGTCTGCCGAAAGTGTCACAACAATGAAGGTGGCCCGGTATACGCCAACAAATCCCCTGAGTGGTATCGCTCTGACGACTACACCAACTACAAGAATTCAGCACATGGGCCGGGCATCCCAGGGGATAAAGGAAACCTTAAGTGCACCATGTGCCATGACACGCATGGCGCAGCCAATCAGGATCTGGCCGGCAATGGGGCACTTAATCCTGCCATGACTAAAGGCTATCAGCAGCAGCTATGCTACCGTTGCCATAGCGACAATGGCGATCTTATGCAGGTCAAAAATGATCAGATCGCCAATAACCGACCGGGCGGTCATGTATCAGCGGATGATATCGAAGAGGCCTTTACCCTGGCCGATGGACACGACCTGGGCACCCCCTTCACCAATAGCGGCAAGAACTACACACTGGAGTGTATCTCCTGTCATAACGTGCATGTAGTCACCGGCAAGTACTGGGATGCGGAACAGAATCTCAGCCCCATTGCCCTGCCCTTGGGTGGCTTTGATGTCTGGGGCGACGATCCCGCAGAGAAGATGGATTATTACGCCAGAACAGGCGGTGCAGGCACCGGCGGCTTCTACTGGCAGATCGCCAACGGCAAGCAGCTGGGGGATACCAGCATGCTCTGGAATGCCGGGGGCATGTATCAACCACCCAAGAGCGGTGGCGGCATGAGTTTTGAATTTGCCGGCGACAAGCTGCCTGCCTATCCAAAATTCTGCCTCACCTGCCATACCGAGCGCGTCAGCGCCGCCAACCCGCCCGTCAACTGGGGTCAGGGGATCGGCTGCACAGACAATACCGTCGATCCGCCCAACCAGCGGGTTGAGTGTGGTGCCCGCCACGGCTTTGGTATCGCCGGGACACCCTTCAACAAGAGTGAAGATAGCCCGGCAAGCTCAGGTTTCTGGGGCAACAATGGCAACCCGGATGCCATCTTCAAAATGAACTTCGTCACCCGCGGCCGTGGTGGCGGACACTTTATGCGCTGGCCCTATGATTCAGCCAACCGTAATTCAGGCGCCAACTATGTGCTCTCCTGCACCGATTGCCACGAGGCGCATCGATCAAACCGCTCATCCATGATCCGCGAGCGCTTCCAGGTGACCGCCAACGGTGATTGTGGCAGCGGCGGTGATGCAAGCCCAGCGACCTATGGTGAGAACTGCAATGATGGCGGTCTGTGGAACCAGTTCTGCAACGCCTGCCACTACTTCTACGGGGGCCACCATACCGGCATGAGCTGTGGCAATGCCTCCTGTCATGAGGTGAACTCCATCCACCGCATCATCCACAGCGGAGCAGACAGTGGCAGTGGCACGCGCCTGGAGATCACCTCCATGAAGACCGATCCCAATGATGGCATTCCCTATCGGGATGATTTTACCCCTCCCACCTTTACGCCAGAGATCACCAGCGTAGAGGCCCAGGTGGGCAGCAACCAGCTGGTGGTGCAGTTCCGTCCCAGTCAGCAGGGAACAGGTACCTATGGCGTCTATGGTTCAGTAGACCCGGCTGACCTTTCAGTCGACTCCCTCTCCGGGTCATTGCAACCCTCAGACTTCTGGCTAATCGATAAAAATAACGACAACCCCCGCACCATTACAGCCGTCAGTCACACACCAGGGGCAACGACCGCAATCCTGAGCATGAGTCAGCCACAGGGCATAGCCGACCAAGGCGTTGATACACTCACTGCCCGGCCACTATCTATCTGGGGCTGGTATGAGGGGGGTTATCAGAACTGGTCATATACACCCAATGAACTGCCTGCCCAGCTGGTCTCAGCCGGCCCCTGGCCGGTGGCTATTGGGACAGCGCCACTGGCAATCACCTCAGTGAAAGGTGCCGTAGGCTTTAATGACCTGCTGGTGACATTTGATGCGGCAGCATACGCCGCTGCAGGGCAAACCGGCGCATTGGAAATCAGTGATTTCAACGTGACTGATACAGGTGGCAACAATCCAAAAACCATTGTTGCCGTGACTCACACTGCGGGGGCATCCAGCGCCATTATCACCCTGAGCAACGCACTCACCGACGCCGACCTCAACAGCGACATGCTAAGCGCCGCTACCGGCGCCATTTTAGATGGCTATAACAACACAGCACCTACAGATAGCGTCACCATCACAGCAAGTGGTGACGGCTGCCCGCCATCCGGCACCCGCTTCGAGTTCAATGATGCGCCAGGCAGCACCACCGCAGCAGATACCTCCAGTCTCTTTACCGGCAGCGTGCAGAATGGTGGGGCCGCCTTTATCGGCGATGGCTACTTTCACTTCAATAGCGATGGCATACACAACACCACCGATCCCAGCGATACCTTTATCCGGGTCTCAAACCCCGATTTCTGTCTGGGTGACGAGCGCACCTACACCTATGAACTGCGCTTCAAGCCTGCAGCAGTGGATCTGGACAGTGAGGCGCTGAACCCCGGCAACACCCTGGATCGAACCATTCAGACACTCTTTCAGCGCAAAGGCTTCAACTCCCTGCGGCTGAGAAGGGCTGATTTCATGGGGGATATGGCACCACCCGCTGGCCAGACCTACCTGTGGGCCAACTTCACTACACCGCCAAATAATGTCAATCCACTGGATGAGAGCGGGCTGGGGCACGGGCAATACAACAAGGAGGCCTATGGTGATGTGGCCACCTGCCCTATCGTCCAGGATCACTGGTATCGGGTGCGGCTGGTCTACAATGCCGACCGCAAGGGAAGCATACCCGTGGACATCTTCGCCGAAGATCAGGGCACCGACGGGGCTGGCGCCAACGCAGGCTGGAGCGGTTACATCAACTGCACCCAGGCACGCCTGCAGATGGAGGAGTGGCGGCTTAGCGAAGGCATCATCAATAAGCAGGATCCCTGGGGCGCATCAACTGACCCAACAGCTCATGACGTGATGATCGGCACCACCGGCAATGAGAAACAGAGCCTGGGGCATGACGCCACACCAGAGCCCGATACAGATGCAGATACCCTGATGGACTGGTTCAGCTACAGGCCAATTGCCGATTACACGGGGCTTGATCTGCCCGGCCTGCTTAACGTGGAATCAGGAGATGGCCAGATCAAGCTGAGCTGGAGCCCGGTTGCAGGCGCCACGGCGTACAACATCTATTGGGGCACGGAGCCTTATGAGCGAGGCAAGCACCCCGGCGTTACACCAGCCAATGGCACCAAGATCACAGCAGGCAATGCGCTCAATTACACCCACACCGGCCGCACCAATGGCACAACCTATTATTACGTGGTAACCGCAGTGGTTGACGGCAGTGAATCCGCGCCCTCCAGCCAGGCCTGGGCAAAACCTGTAGGTGGCATGCCAACATCGGCGCCTGCCAACCTGATCGCCGAGGGTGGCGCCGGGACTAAAGGTAAAAAGGTCGTACTCTATTGGGACGACGTGCCCAATGCTACCTCCTACAACCTCTACTGGAAGATCGATCCGGGCGCCAGCACCAGCACATACAACAAAAAACTGACCAAGGTATATTCACCCTTCACCCACATCTGGCGCACTAATGGGCAACAGGACTGCTACGTTGTCACTGCAGTCAACCGATATGGTGAATACCCGATTGCCTCCAATGAAGCCTGCACAATGGCAAATCCATCCCCAGGCAACATTGAGGCCACCGCCGGAGATCAGCAGATAACCATCACCTGGGACGACGTGGTTGGAGCCAGCTCCTACAATATTTACTGGAGTACCGACCCGGATGCCACACGAGCCACCGCCAACAAGCTGGATAACAAAACCAGTGGATTCATCCATACTGGACTAACCAACAGTACTGAATATTATTATAATGTCTCTGCGGTCTGGCCCGGTGGCGAAGAGACCTTTTATTATGCCGGAAAGGTAAAGTGGTATCTGACTGCGAAGGTAACACCCAACCCTTAGCTATCTTCTCCAGCTGCTGTGCTTCTCATTTTCAGCGGCTATACACTTAAGAGAGTCTGAGGTACAGTGCCAACCACTATTTTACCGTGAATCACATAACAACAATTTTGTGACGCAGATCACACTACCGGCAGCTTAGTCGAATAAATATCAAAAAATAACCTAAAATTGGGTCTGACAAATACTAAATAGCACTTCGTATAATAGCAACATACAGCAGCATGACTCACAAGAGTCCTGCAAAAAAGTGCTTTATTTTGTAATTTTAGATTGGTTTTTTAGGAAAAGTTAAATACTAATTTAAAAACAGCAAGCATTATTCTTAGGGGTCGTTGGCTGGCATGGTGCATAAACGGGCAAAGTTATATTTGGCTGGATTGTTATTTTCTGCATTGACCGCTCAAACCTGGGCGGTTCCTGGCACTATCGTTGGTTCAAAACATGATTTAAGCTCACCTTTCGGTGGCGGTTCTGATGAAATCTGCGTTTACTGCCATACCCCCCACAATGCAAATGCTGACCTCGATAATGATGGTAACGTTGATTCGAATCATGCAACCCGTCCACCTGCCCCTCTTTGGAACAGGCGCATAACAACCATGGCCAACTATCAAATGTATACCAGCGCCACATTGAATATGGTCTGTGACAATACACCAAGCCCACTCTCTCTCGTCTGCCTAAGCTGCCATGATGCGGCTACCTCTTTTAGTGGTATTGTTGGTGCCGTTAATACAACTGATACGCATAATTTGGTTAATGAACCAAACCGAGGGGCCACCAACCCAAATTGTGGTACACGATGCCATCCAGGCGGAGGGGATGAGCCACCTAAGTGGTGGCAGATCGGGCCTGACCTATCGAATGAACATCCGATTTCCATGACTTACCCAACAGCTTCAGACGACCCCGATTTCTTTATCCCACCTGATTTACAAAAAGGATGGAGCGATGTGAAACTGTTTATGGGGCGAGTAGAGTGTCCCAGCTGTCATAATCCGCACGACCCAACCAATATTCCATTCCTACGAAAATCAATGGTCTCCAGCGGACTCTGTACCACTTGCCATAATAAATAAGGCCGACAACCTCCACTATAAATTCATGGGGCACCGTTTGGAGGCCATGATATTCAGACAACAAAACGGAGATGAGTGTAAAGCAGAGATAAAACGTAAGTTTTATTGCTTATTGCCTGAAAAGCTAAATATCCCTTTAAATTGGACGCTATTGCATAGTAATAGGTAAATTTTATAACCAAAGATCAATAACAGGCAGAAAATATGCTGGTATCGATACGGATTATTATTATGGGGCTGCTATTGGCTTTGGCTCCTATGTTTGCCCAAGCCTCAATGGATTACCCACATTCTGACGTTAATGGATTTTCATGCATCACCTGTCACGATCTGCACGGTGGTTTTTCCAAATTACTGCGTATAGACAATCCTCACCCACCACAGGACATTGATGACACACCCGCCAATAATCTCTGCTGGAGTTGCCACAATAATGTAGTCGCACCATTTAAAAACCCTCACTCCAGCAACATGATCGATGAAGATTATGGCCAGTGGGCAATAGAATGCGTAACCTGTCACAACCCGCATCAGCAGGAACAGGTCAAGTACTTTGGTTCTGAAGCCTATCTGGCCACCGGCACCGTCACTACAGTTAGTACTACATCTTTATACAGTGCAGGCGCAAACTGGACAGTTGATGAGTTTGCAGAAATGATTGTCATCCCCAATACCAGTCAAAACTTCAATAATTACCGCATTCTTTCCAATACAGCAGACACTTTAACCATAAGCGCTGGTTTGACCGGCAATGGCATGGACATGAGCAAAGTGGCTCCAGGGAACACCTTTGCCATCATCTATGGAAAATTATTCTATGGCAAAAACAGGCTCAAAAGGCCTGATCGTGGTAGCCCTGACACCCTGCCAGGATCAGATACCTGCAGCGTCACAAACAATGTTTTCAGTTGCACCAACCGCATCAATACAACAGTTAAGTTTTTACGTGATTTTAGAGCCGGATCAGGCGGCTCAAATGAACACTCATTTGCCGGGGATGTGGATGGCGATGGGCTATACCAAGGCCCCTGTGAGGTTTGCCACACCAGAACCCGGCACCACCGGAATAACGACAACTTTCCTGCCGATGCTGATCACACCCACAATGTGGGCATCAAATGCACCTTCTGTCATAAGCATGAAAATGGCTTTCTACCTATGGGAGCAGGCGCACATGAGGTTCATCTGACCAAGGGATTTGGCCCAAAGATCAGCTGCTCAGATGGTAACTGGGGCTGTCATGGTACCTATGTGCCGGGCTCCAATTATCCCAATGAGGTCATCTTTGCCGATGGCAAGCCACTCTGCACCGGACGCCCAGGCACAGCCTGTCCCAATACCGGAGCTGACACAGAGACTCAAGTCTGTGCCAACTGCCACGGTGAAGGGTCGGTACTAGCCAAGTACTACTTCTTCCGCCCCGGCTCTTCTGAAGGTGACGCCTGACTCTGGATTACACCGCAAAGTGGCACCTATACCTGGGCAGATACCTGGCTCGGCTCTATTGGCGAGAAGAAGTACTGCGGCAGCTGCCACAACGATACCGCCAGCACCTTTGTTACTGGCCCTCAGCCGCCCAACCAACCACCCAATATCGTGGGCGACCTGAATCTGGACACCGGCGCCAATACCTATGGCTTCTTTGTCAACGGCCACGGCAAGGCCACCGGCAACTACAATCGCCTCTCCTGGCAGAACAGCACCGAGACAGGCAACCCGGCAGCCAATAGACTGTGCAGTGATTGTCATGAATACACAAGCACCCATTTCAACAACCCGGATCCAACCAACAAGCGCCTGAAGCCTGGTTATGAAAACGATGCGGCCAGCACCGTATGTGACAGATGCCACGGTGATGGAATAGAAGATCCAACCGATATTGCCACTGCCGATCCCAAGTACTACACCACCCATACGGCATTTGAGAATTCAGCCCATGGGGCGGATTCCAAGCAGAATCTGAAATGTACCGACTGCCATGACCCCCATGGTGCAGCCTACCAGGATGTCGCCACCAACGGCGAACCTAATCCAGCCATGACCAAAGGCTACAAGCAGGCGCTCTGCTATCGCTGCCACACTGATGACAGCACCTCAGATGTGCTGATGAATGTGCAGAACTTTGCGGTAACTGGCCATCAAGGCACCCATGATGGTGCGAATAACCAAGCGGTATTGAATGATGCCGATGCCACCTTTCGCAAGATCAGCTCCATCGTAGGTTGGACGGTATTCAATCTGACCGACGGCAGCTCAGGCACGATTACCGCACATACACCGACACAGATCACAGCAACACTGACCGGCGGGACAGACAATGATTGGGACACCGGTGACCAGTACCATATCGTCTTCCAGTCGGGAGAGGGGCCGGTAGATGACATTGAGCAGGCCTTCGCACTGACAAGTAAACCCCCTCTGGGCACCAGCTACACGGTAGATGGGGCAACCTATACTCTGAACTGTGTCTCCTGCCACAATGTGCATCTGGTTACCGGCCAGTACTGGGAGGCCGATCAGGGAAAAACCCCGATCACCCGCATATCCACCCCCACCAACCCTCAGGGTAATCTTACCGTCTATGGCGATGAAGCCGGTGAAAAGATGCAGGACTATGCAGGCAGTGGTTTCTATCAGACCCCACTAGGGGACAACTTTGATGAAACCCAACTGCCCGCCTATGCCGCCTTCTGTCTTGATTGTCATAGCCAGGTCGCACCCGCAGGCCGCTCCCCCATTAATTGGGGGGGTGATATGCACGGCCTTGGAACTGCCGGGGCCTCTGCAAGTTCAACCAGTCCCGATGCCTATTACAAAGCCACAAAGACCAATAATTGGCCACGCACCGATTTCAATGGCTATGGGGCAGAGAGCAACTATGCCTGGCCAAAACATCAGGCAGGACGCGGCAGAAGCATGTGGAGCATAGGCGCCTATGAATCCGCAGACCGATTTTTCGGCATCAATTATGTGCTGAGCTGCACTGATTGCCATGAACCACACGGATCAGGTGCCAGCAGACGGATGGGACGACCAAAGATCAATGGCGGCGGCGGTAGCCTGAATGTCATGGGCTCCAACTGTTCGACCAACTGCCACTTCCGTGAAAACAGCGGTGCTGATAATCAATACACACCGCATGTTAACGGTGGTGGCTGCGGTAGTGGAAGCTGCCATGGCGCCCCTGGAACCAATGACTCCATCCACAATATGGATAAGGCGGGCAGTGGAGGTAATACCCCACGCCGTTATGACTTTGATGAAGTGCTCGACATGCGCTTTGAAGGCAATCTAAACGACTCCGGCACCTGGAATATGAGCTGCCAGTGGGCCGCCACCAGCGACTGCCCCTGGGGCGTATGGAGCTGCGGCCAGCTGGCCGGAACCTTTGGAACCGGTATCGACGGCGGCCAGGCACTCTGGATTCAGAATCAACCGCTGACCAACACGGATACCGGCAACCCCACCTCGGGCCGGGGCGCCTTTGTCGAACCCGGTTCCACCAATGGCGACTGGTCAATCGACGGCACACACCGTGCTGACCGTTTCTTCTCATTCAAATACGGCCTGGCCTTCGAGATGTGGATCAACCCCAGCAGCTACCCGGCACTGGACAATGGTGACACCTGGCAATCAGCCACCCCCAATCACTACCTGCTCTCCAAGGCAACCTGGGGCAACTGGGCCGATTACAGCATGATGTTGAAATATATCGACAATGACTACCGGCTCTACTTTCAGGTCAATGTCAACGGCGGAGGCAGTGCTGAGACCAGTGCCGACTGTGCCACAGATGATTGCGGCTGGCGTGGCGCCTTCAGTTCGGTAGCCATCCCCGAGAAACAGTGGAGCCATGTGGCAGTCACCTATGACGCCTCACAATACGGTGCGGATCACGACCCCTACGACCTGGCCAAGGGGCGCATCAGAATCTATGTGAACGGCAGGGATGTCACCACCAACAGCATTCCCTCTCCGGGATTCTATGAACAGACCCAGCCATTGGATGGTGAAGGTGAAGGGGCCAATCCAGATGTGGGAGATGGACTCAGCACCTGCATCAGCCACCTGAACACCGGCACCACAGACAAGAGCTGCCAATGGCGATTTGTTATCGGCTCCTTGCCCTATGCCAACTCACTGCAACACTTTGAAGGACTGATCGACAACGTCAAGATCTGGAATGTCACCAAGGATGCAGCCTACTTCGACCAGAAGGTTCCACCGGTGATTACCCGGGCCTGGGGCTATATTGGGCAAGACAAGGTCTATCTCACCTTCGCCGAAGGCGCCTATGCCAACACCAATGGCACCGGTAATCTTCAGCCCTCTGATTTCGTCTTGACCGATCTGGACAATGGCCGAACCATTCTCTCCGTAGCACATACTGCAGGAGCAGACAGCGCCACGCTAACCCTGAGTTCCGCCCTTGATGCAACCGATGACACCGGAGTGGACACCATCGCCCAGGCCGCAAATTCCATCTATGATGCCAATGGCGCTACAGCAGCCTTTGCCGCCGATGCCGTGGTAATTGCTGCGGAGACCTGCCCGCTCTCCGGCACCCGCTTCGACTTCAATGATGCCAATGGCAGCGCTACCGCAGCGGATGATACCGGGATCTTTACCGGTGCCGTGCAAAATGGCACAGAGGCCTTCGTCGGCGACGGCTACTTCCACTTCACCAGCGACGGCGTATACAACACCACAAACCCCAATGACACCTTTGTCAGAGTCACTAATCCTGATAGCTGCCTGGATAACGAGCGCACCTATACCTATGAACTGCGATTCAAACCCGCAGTAATCGATCTGGACAGTGAGTCGCTGAACCCAGGCAATACGCTGGATCGAACCATTCAGACACTGGTACAAAGAAGATCCTTCAACCAATTCGCTCTCAGAAGGGCCGATTTCCTGACCCAGATCGCCCCACCGGATGGCCAGGCCTATCTGTGGGCCAATTTCACCACACCACCAAACAATGTCACACCGCTGGATCTAAGCGGACTGGGCCACGGTCAGTACAGCAAAGAGGCCTATGGCGATGTCGCCACCTGCCCCATTGTTCAGGATCACTGGTACCGGGTGCGACTGGTCTACAATGCCGATCGCAAAGGCGGCATCCCGGTCGATATCTTCGCGGAAGACCAGGGTACAGACGGCGCCGGCACCAATGCAAACTGGAGTGGTTTCATCAGCTGCACCCAAGCACGCCTGCAGAACGAGGAGTGGCAGCACAGCGAGGGGATCATCAACAAACAGGATCCCTGGTCACCGAAGCCCCACGATATCATCATCGGCGCCAATCAGAACGAGAAACTGGCACTGGCGCGTGATGCCTTGCCAGAACCCGGTACCAATGCCGACAGCCTGATGGACTGGTTCAGCTACAAGCCCGTCGCCGATTACACCGGGCTTGATGTGCCGGGCCTGCTTAGCGCAGAGGGAAGCAATGGCCAGACAACGCTGAGCTGGAGTCCGGTTGCGGGAGCCACCGCCTACAATATCTATTGGGGCACGCAACCCTATGAATGGGGTGTATATCCCGGGGTCACCCCGGCCAACGGCACCAAGATCGCCGCCGGTAACGTACTGACCTACACCCACACCGGGCGCACGAATGGCACAACCTACTACTATGTGGTAACCGCAGAAGTGGGTGGCACAGAGTCTGCCCCATCCAGCCAGGCCTCCGCCATGCCGGTTGCCAGCGCCCCAACAGCGGCGCCCACCAATCCAGTTGCCGAAGGGGGCGCAGGCACAAAAGGCAAAAAGGTGGTTATCTACTGGGATGATGTGCCCAATGCGACCACCTACAACATCTACTGGAAGATTGGATCAGGGGCATCCACCAGCTCATACAACAAAAAACTCATCAAGGTCTACTCGCCCTACACCCACATCTGGCGCACCAATGGACAGCAGGACTGCTATGTCATCACGGCCGAAAATCGCCATGGTGAATCTCCAGTCGCTTCCAGCGAGGTCTGCGCCACGGCGAATCCATCACCTGCCAACATCATCGCCACAGCGGGGAGTGGTCAGGCAACCATTACCTGGGACGCCGTGACAGGCGCCAGCTCATACAACATCTACTGGAGCACCGATCCGAACGCCACGCGACTCTCTGCCAACAAACTGATAAACAAGACGAGCGGTTTTATCCACACCAGCCTGATCAATGGCACAACCTACTATTACAATGTCTCCGCAGTCTGGCCCAGCGGCGAAGAGACCATCTACTATGCCGGAAGATTAACCGTAGAGGCCACCCCAGCGCCATGAGCAGCATCCACCTGAGGGGGGACTCTCTCTAGAGCCAAAGGAGTGTAGCGGCCATGAAGTTCCATACAAAACACTCACTATACTCCTTTAGCATCCCCATTGGCTGCATGTTACTGATTTTGGTGCCTGGCGCTGATTCCGGACTCAAAAGTGTGGACGGAACATACGGTAAAACGGCAAACTATATTAAGCATATATCCATAGATTATCCCGATTTTTCCCTGCGTTTCATTGCAAAAACACCCTTGGAAGCAAGCCTGCCAGAGACAGAGGTTAGCTATTCATTCGAAATCGTTAACAACATAAAACCCCAACAGATAGTATGGCAAAAAACCAACTACAGAATTAATTCATACGAAACCTTTCTGGTGGGCAAGCAAAAATATTTTATTGATCTAAAACACTCTGATTTTATGTACAAAGAGCTTGCCGATGGCGAGCTGATCATATGGACACAGCCACAATATGAGCAGTTTGAACATGATAAAACAGCAACCAAGATAGAGGATATACGCAAGCTTAGCGCACTGGATCTGGAGCACTACCGGTTACACTCAAAAAGGGAACTGAGTCGGTTCCTGTTTGCCACCTACAAAGGGTATATTCAGGCACTGAATATGGCGGAAGATGACGCCACCAGTTTTCTGGGCAATAAAAATCAACTGCTTCAAGCCCAACAGATCGAGTCCCTCTTCTCTCGACAAAATCCGGATTTAGATACACTCCGCCTTCGTGACACCATCAGCTCAGGAGCAGACGCCAAACTTTACTTGTCGGCCTCATCTGCCAACAGAGACCTGTTGATTGGCGTGCAATTTACTAAACAGCAAGGCAAATGGAAGATAACCAACGAAAGATTCATGCCTGACAACAGCAATGGGAAGAAATGGATAAAACACTTTATGCAGATAAAACAAAATAGCGCTCTTTCAACTTGAAAAAACCAGAAACTGAGGCAATAAAAACCGGGCAACAACCGGTGACAGCATGCATATAGCAAATATAGCAAGCGAGTTGTTTTTAGCATTAAACAGCCGATCAAGCAGAAAAACCCGAAGGGTGAGCAAAAATGGCACAAACACCGTAATAGCAGCTATCTCAAAAATCTGGTTCTCATTGTACGGACCTATCCCCCTTATAATCAGAACAAACCAGATACTGGTGGGCAGCATGCATAATAACCAATCCCAGTCAAACCAGGTGTCATACTTTCTAGCAAAAATCCAGGCAACGGACGAAAACAGCATAATTAAAATAACAGAATACAAGTAAAGTATGGCCATGAAGTACCTGGTTTATTGGTAGATGGTGTATCTACAAAAATTAGGGAGTCAATGAGTCACTATCATTTTATGGCGCCATTTTACTCAAACTCCTGCACAAGATCACTATACATTTATCTGAAGCAAGGTGCAGTCGCCAAGCCTGCGCCTCTCAAGCACCTTTCTCGCACCAAACCAGTGCTTTACCCGAATAAAGCATCATCACGAGCATTCATTTTGGTGCGCTCATCCTGCGCTCATATTTACAATTTCATCATATCCATATGTTTTAAATAGAAAATACCAAGTTGGTATGCAATTTGCAATTATCACATTATAAATCTGAGCAATGAGCATAACCAGGGTGCTCTCTGTATTTTGCACGGTCTCTTTACCGTTTTACAAGAAGCTCTAATACATTCAATTAATACACCATTCCCTAATTTAAAGTTAAGGAGAAAGTAGTAATGAAATTAGTTTCATCAATTATCAAACCGTTCAAATTGGATGACGTACGCGAAGCACTCTCTGAGATTGGCGTTACGGGCATCACCGTGATTGAGGTAAAAGGGTTTGGACGTCAAAAGGGGCATACCGAACTCTATCGTGGTGCTGAATATGTGGTGGATTTTCTGCCCAAGATCAAGCTTGAGGCTGCTGTTGATGATGACAAGGTAGACCAAGTGATTGAGGCAATCACCAGTGCAGCCAAAACCGGCAAGATCGGTGATGGCAAAATCTTTGTCTATGATCTCTGCCAGGTTGTGCGTATCCGTACAGGCGAGACCGGATCAGAAGCACTGTAAATATATAACTATAAGAGAGGCGATTAACATGAAATTCCCAAGTGTGGGTGCTGTGCGCCCGTTGTTTATGGCGCTATGCATGATTGGTGCTCCATCACTGGCCATGGCTGAAGATGTTCTAAGTTCAGGTGATACTGCCTGGATGCTAACGGCTACAGCCCTGGTTCTTTTTATGACTGTCCCCGGCCTTGCACTTTTCTATGCGGGCATGGTGCGCAGCAAGAATGTGCTGTCAGTACTCATGCAATGCTTTGCCATTACAGCACTGATGACGATTCTCTGGATGGCATTTGGATACAGCATGGCCTTTGAAGATGGCGGTGCGCTGAATGCTTTTGTCGGAGGTCTTAGCAAGGCCTTTTTGGCAGGTGTTGCTGTGGACTCTTTAAGCGGAACCATACCCGAAACCGTTTTCATGACCTTTCAGATGACCTTTGCAATCATCACTCCTGCCTTAATGGTGGGTGCCTTTGCAGAGCGCATGAAGTTCTCCAGCATGCTGATTTTCATATCGATCTGGCTGTTTGTGGTCTATGCCCCCGTCTGCCATTGGGTTTGGGGCGGCGGCTGGCTTGGCAGCTGGGGCGTTCTGGATTTTGCTGGTGGCACCGTAGTGCATATCAATGCAGGTATTGCCGGTCTGGTAACAGCCATTGTGCTCGGTAAGCGCAAAGGTTATCCGAATACAGCCATGCCTCCTCACAATCTACCTTTGACTCTCATCGGCACATCCATGCTGTGGGTAGGCTGGTTTGGTTTTAATGCAGGCAGCGAGCTGGCGGCAGACTGGACAGCCGGTATGGCCATGGCAGTCACTCAGATTGCTACCGCAGCAGCAGCCCTGGGTTGGATGTTCACTGAGTGGAAAATTCATGGCAAACCCAGCGTATTGGGTATTGCTTCAGGTGCAGTGGCAGGATTGGTAGCTATCACTCCGGCATCTGGCTCAGTAGGCCCCGTGGGCGCACTGTTGATCGGTATCACAGCCGGAGTTGGCTGCTTCTATGCAGCAACCAGACTCAAACGCAAATTTGGTTATGACGACTCTTTGGATGTGTTTGGCGTACATGCAGTAGGCGGCATCATCGGCGCAATGTTGACGGGCATCTTTTCAGCAGCAGCCTTTGGTGGCGCCGGTCTTGGAGATGGAAACGAGACTGTTTTTGCACAACTTGTTGCCCAGGCTGTCGGTGTGCTTGCCACCGTTATCTACTCCGGTGGCGTCACCTTTGTTATCCTCAAGGTAGTAAGCTCAATCACAGGCGGTCTGCGCGTGACCGAAGAAGAAGAGGAGATGGGACTGGATCTGGCTTCCCACGACGAAAGAGGCTATATCATCTGATACCGCAACATAAGTCTGAAAAAAACGGGTGCCTTTGGCACCCGTTTTTTTATGTGTCATTCACACCTGATTACAAATACTGTCTAAATATCCAGGTAACCTTGGGAGCATATTCCCAACTTCTTCGCACAATGATAGTGCCAAGCGCATCAAGAAATGCCCCACACTTATGCGTAATTTTCAAAATTTATGCGACCTCAAAATTATTTTCCAACAATAACAACAGCATACGCTTTGGCATAATTTATGCAAAAGCGTTCCTACCTAAATACAGATCATCCAATTGCTGTGCTACTGTATCAATAAACAGTATGCAGACAGTTATTGGACGGGGAACTATAAATGACCAAAGTTGTGCAGAAATTATTAGCAACCATTTTCTTTTTGTGCGTTTGCTCTGCAACCGTATATGCGACTGATACAGCACCCGTAGTCGATGGAGCAGATACCGCGTGGATACTGGTATGCTCCGCCCTTGTCATGCTTATGGTGCCAGGGCTTGCACTATTTTATGGCGGCATGGTTCGGCAGAAGAATGTACTTAATACCATTATGTACAGCTTCTCAGCCCTGGCGGTCATATCAATACAGTGGGCCATCATGGGCTATTCATTCTCATTTGCCCCGGATGTTGGCGGTATTATTGGCAGCCTCAAGTGGCTTGGCCTTAGTGGTGTGGGCGCCGAACCCAGCGATTATGCCGATACCATCCCGCATAGCACCTTTATGGTTTTTCAGATGATGTTCGCCATCATTACGCCTGCACTCATCAGTGGCGCAGTTGCAGAGCGTATGAAATTCTCCTCCTACCTCATTTTTATCATTATCTGGTCAACTATTGTTTATGACCCCATCTGTCACTGGGTCTGGGGTGGCGGTTGGATCGGTGAGCTGGGTGCATTGGATTTTGCCGGTGGCACTGTGGTTCATATCAGCTCTGGCGTCTCTGCCCTTGCCGCAGCCCTGGTACTGGGTAAGCGTAGAGGATACGGGCGTGATCACATGCCTCCGCATAATCTACCCATGACATTGCTCGGTGCTGGCCTGCTCTGGTTTGGCTGGTTTGGATTTAATGCCGGTAGCGCCCTGACTGCTGGGTCTTTAGCCAGTAGCGCCTTTGTAGCCACACAGCTTGCAACTGCCGCCGCCATCATTGGCTGGCTCTGGATCGAATGGAAACAACATGGCAAACCCACCGCCCTGGGTGCAGCATCTGGTGCTGTTGCCGGGTTGGTTGCCATTACCCCGGCTGCTGGTTTTGTAGGGCCAATGAGCGCCATTGTGATTGGTTTGGGTGCAGGCATCATCTGCTACATGGCTGTCAGTCTGATCAAACCCATGTTGGGTTATGACGATTCACTGGATGCCTTTGGTATTCACGGCATCGGTGGTGCCTGGGGTGCATTGGCAACTGGCCTGTTTGCATCAACAGCCATTAATGCCGGAGGTGCTGACGGCCTCTTCTTTGGTGATATGACACTACTGTTTAAACAGATAGCTTCAATTCTTGGAACAGGTATCTATGCCTTTGGTGTCACTTACGTCTTATTGATTGTACTTGATCCCATTATCGGCCTCAGAGTAACTGAGGAAGAGGAGCAGATAGGCATCGATCTCTCTGAACATGGTGAAACAGGTTACACAAGCTAAGAGACATCCCTTAAGACGCTTAACACCTGAATCCTGCAAATGGTCCTGCTTGCAGGATTCAGGTAACGCTACATCCATTGAGGTAAAGATAGATTATGTCAGTCGTAAACAACAATCCTGAACGGAGGCGCTTTTTAAGTGGCGCCTTTATGACCCTTGGTTTGACCTTGGGGCTTGGCACCATGGGCGCACGTTTTGTTCAGTTTCTCATGCCGAATGTGTCTGCAAAGAAGAGCAGTGAGATCCTGTTGGGAAAAGCAGATGATCTGACCGGTGAGGGTGCAACATTCTTTGATGTTGCAGGCAAAAAGGTTGCACTGTTGCAGAGCGAAGATGGATTTAATGCCTACTCCCGTGTCTGCACTGATCTTGGCTGCCTGATCTCCTGGGACACCTCCAAAGACCAGTTCATCTGCCCCTGCCACAAAGGTATATTTGACCGTAATGGCAAGAATATATCAGGCCCACCACCACGGCCGCTCGATCAGTATGAAGTGGTCAAACGCGGTAAGAGTGTCTATATCAAACTTGATGTGGCGTAACCCAAATGGAAACCATTGAGACAAAAGCCGAGGAAAGATCCTTTTGGCAAAAAGCCTACGATATGGTTCAGGAAGAGGTTCCTGATCATCTCAATCGCTTTTCATATTGCCTGGGCGCCACGCCGCTGATCCTGTTTGTTATTCTGGCGGTAACAGGAATCCTGTTGACCTTTTATTACATACCTTTCCCAGGCCAGGCCTACGACAGCGTAAAAACAATCACTGAAGAGACCTACCTCGGATGGTTTATTCGTGGTGTCCATCAGGTTTCTGTCAATCTTATGGTAGCAACCCTGTTGTTACATATAGTAAGGGTCTTTATTACCCGAGCCTATCGTGATGGTGGTGGACTAAAATGGTTTCTGGGTGCGGGGCTCTTTTTTACCGTGTTGGCCTTTGGTTTTACGGGCTATTCATTGGTCTATAACAATGTCTCCTATTGGGGCATGACTGTTGTAACTGATATGGTTCGCCAGATCCCCGTGGTTGGCAACCCCATATTTTGCTCCTGCGGGGCGGTGAAGAGGTCACTGAGCTAACACTGCTCAGGTTATATGACCTGCATACCAAACTGCTCCCTCTGTTGATTGTGCTGCTTATTGGCGCACATGTTATTGCGATCCGCACCCTCGGTTTTGCCAGGATCACCAAGCATCAGAAAACACATCCGTTCTTTCCGGAGCATGGGTTAAAGATGCTGGCAATAACCATCATGTTGCTTATCGTTATTGTCAATATGGCAGCCATCTTCCCGCCTGTTGTGGGGAATCCGGCCAATCCGCTTGAGGTGGCATCCGATGTCTCACCACCCTGGTATTTCTCGGCAATCTATCGGTGGATCATCATTGCGCCAAGAGAGGCCGGGCTATTCAGCGTATTTGCCTTTTTCACCATATTTACCATTTACCCCTATATTGATCGTGGCTTCTCTGATCGTGGCGCCAACATGTTGCGGATAAATCTTGCCATTGGCGTAATCGTAGCCATTTTCTTCTCTGTGATGACTATCTGGGAAGCATTGGTATGACCGCCACATAAAATCAACATTAGCTATTCGGAAACAAATTTATTTTTGAGGTAGAAACAATGCAGGAAGAACAGACTGAGTCTGAAAAGACCAAACCAGCCGATCAAGTTAGTGATCCAATAACAGAGAAATTGCTCTCCTGGAAAGCCAGCATCGGCACGGCTTTTCGCACACTCTTTGCAGATGAAGAAGAGGGTGACTATAACCTGATGAAATACTTCATCGGCATCTTGAGCATCATCCTCTTTTTTGCGCTAACAATGGTTGGGTATGTCAGCGTGAAAGAGAGCAAAATGGAGTTTAAGCCGGTCATCACAAAACCCGGCAAGCAGTGTATTGACTGCCATGCTAAAAAAGGGATTTCAGCGGGTGCCATCCGTGACTGGAAGATGTCTCAACATGCCGCCAAGGGTATTGGCTGTAATGAGTGTCATATTCCAACCAAGAATGCTCCTGAGCGCATTCAATCCATGACGACAGTCTGTGAGGATCCAAAGGTTCGACGTGAGGTCTCCTCCAGTAACTGCAGGCAGTGCCACGAGGAAAAAGTAGCTGAATTTGCCAAGGGCAAACACTCAAAGGCCTGGTTGGCCATGGAAGCAATGCCAACCACCAAGGATCAGCCTGATGCCATCATTGCTGGTGAAAAAGGGTGCGGAGCCTGCCACAAGATTGGGCGTGACGAAGGTCAATGTGATGCATGCCATACCCGTCATCTCTTCTCAGCAGAAGAGGCCAGAAAACCAGAAGCCTGCGGCACCTGCCATATGGGTTTTGATCACCCCCAGTGGGAGATGTATACCACCAGTAAACACGGAATGATCTACCAGAGCGAGAAGCATAACTATGACTTCAGCAAGAAGATCAAAGATTGGTACAGCGAACCCTATGAGGCCTCTACAAAAACCCCACGGGCACCTGTCTGTGTAACCTGCCACATGCAGGATGGTGGGCATGATGTCTCATCCGCCTGGGGCTTTCTGGCCTTGAGGCTGCCAGAGGAAGATGCAGAGTGGATGGGTTACCGGGTCACAATACTCCAGGGACTTGGTGTACTGGATGCAGAGGGCAAACCCACAGGACGACTCGATGCAGTAAAAGCGGCGGATATGGCCAGACTCAGCAAAGAGGAGTGGGATGCCCAGCGGAAGAAGATGCTCGATACCTGTGCGCAATGCCACGGTGGTACCTGGGCCAAAGATGAGCTGGATAAGATTGACGGACTGATCAAGGAGGCCGACAAACTCATGGCTGAGGCAGTGACTATCGTCCAGGCGCTGTATAACGACGGCATTCTTCCACGCCCAACAGACTACCCGGCCAGTGTCGATCTGCTCAGATTCTACGAAGTCCAGAGTGGGATTGAGCAAACGTTGTATGTCATGTTTCTAGAGCATCGGATGCGGGCCTTCCAGGGTGGTTTTCATGCCAACCCAGACTACCTGCATTGGTATGGCTGGGCTGAAATGAAAAGAGACCTGGTTGAGATCAGGGAAGAAGCAGCAAAGCTAAGAGCCGAACATAAGGGATAGTTGGCGTACAAAGGCAATGGTTGCATAGCAAAGCTATGCAACCATTGCTGCAACCTGCACAACAGCCAAAATAGATACCTCAAAAGCGCTGTCTCTCTGCACTCCAGAAAATAGGCCTATCGATTAAAGCCCTATCAAGCGTAGATAGAAACGGGCTTCCTGAGTTCCTGCATTTCCCTTAATTTTTCTGCGGAAAGAACGCTTAGTAATAATAGCGGACTGATAAGTTGGAAGAATGAGGGCCAATACAATGACACATCAAATGAAATGGGTGCTTGTAGCTACTTTTGGTTGCTTTTTGGTGTTGGGAAGCAATGGGCTATATGCTGAGTCGCTGCCTGTAAAGACAAAGAGTCCGACATCACAACCACTCGCCGACTCAGTCGACAGGATCGTGCAGATTATGAGTTATATCGACACCAGCCTGCTGAGTGATGCACATATCAAAAGAGTTGAGGCCAGTGAAAACTATGAGGCCATAGCCATTTTGCATCGCAGCCTCAGCGACAGAGAGCTAATTGAAGCACAGATCAATCAAGGCCGGTTTGAAGAGGCTTATGTGGCAATGAGGGCTATTGAAAACAGGATTGCAGTCTCAATCAAACGCTCATGGGCAAATGAACGGACACACAAAAAGGATACTGGCAGCTTGATTGCAGGAATCTAAGTCTACGCTTATCTGTACTTCAGCGCAGCACCAAGCAGCTCAGTCAAAGGGATAACATTGGTGGAGTGCGGGATACTGTTGGTGCTCCAGATCTGCGTTATACCCGCATTTTTAAGTCGCTCAAGGGCATCATTCACAAACAGGGCATGAGTAACAACAGCAGAGATGGATGCAGGTTTATATGCCTGCAGTGCAACTGCTGTCGATTCCAGCGTACGGCCAGTGCTGGCAATATCATCCAGCAATATAAGGTCACGTGCGGTACACCGTGATCCGGGAAGGGTTATCTTGACGCTATAGTCATCCATGCGTTGCTTACGTCCAATCACATACTCCAACCCCTGCATCTGGGCGACGGCTGCAACCCACTGTTCTGACTCCTCATCTGGCCCAATCAACAAAGGATGGTCATAGGTTTTGCTCAGAAAGTCTGCAATAGGTCTGGCTGCGGTAAGTGTTACGGTAGATCTGTTGGGGATGACTTCACTGAGCTTGTGAACACGATGCAGATGTGGGTCAACGGTCACTACCACATCGAACCACTGGGCCAACTGCCTGCCGATAATCCGTTGACTGATGGCCTCTCCAGCATGAAACGCCTTATCCTGTCGCATATAGCAGAGATAGGGTGCAACCAATATCAGTTCTGATGCACCAAGCTCCCGCGCCGTAGCGGCTGCCAGCGCCAACTCCACCAGCTTGCGATTGGGGTTGTCCAGGCTGCGACAGATGATGACTTTTTTGGGAAGACTGTCAGGAAGGCGGATTTTACTCTCACCATCCGGAAAGCGGTGAAGTTCAATATCTCTGTACGGTATCCCTACATGGCTTGCCAGCTGCTGTGCCGGTTCACGGTATTCAGGAAAGCCAAGGATTAATTGATTTTTATTTGAACCAGACATGATTAAAACTCAGGCCCAATTGAGCCATCGGGTGATTTTTTACTGATCTGAAAGCCAATATCCTTTGCTGCAGCCTCTTGGGCAAAGCGGAAGTCTGAAGGGAAGTCAGCATGTATAAAATAGAGCACCTCCCCCTTTTTCACCTTATCACCTAACTTTTTCATGAGATCAACACCTGCCCCCTTATCCATTGGCGCACCTGCCAAACGTGCAATTCGGGCTATTTGCAGATTGTCGATGGCGGCAATAAAGCCACTGGCGGGTGCCACTATTTTATGTTTAAGTTTACCCACTTCAATGATTTCAGGATTACGACCCTGCGCTTCGATAATGTCATGCATTTTATTTAAGGCCCGCCCGGAATCAAGGATATCCCGTGCTATGGCATAACCTTGGCCACCACGAACATCCGGATCAAATTCCAGCACACGCCCAGCAAGCCATAGCGCTTTTTGCCGAAGGTCGGCAGGGGCTTTAGGGTCATTATTCAGTACCTGCATGACATCCCGAAGCTCCAGGACTGGCCCAATGCCCCGTCCAACAGGTTGGCGGCCATTACTGATAACCACCTCAAGATGCAGTCCCAACCGATCACCAACAAATTCAAACAGTTTTCTCAGCTGTAGGGCTTCACCCATGCGCCGAACCTTGGCCGTCGGCCCCATGGGGATATCAATCAACAGATGAGTGGAGCCTGCAGCTAGTTTTTTTGACAGGATGGAGGCCACCATCTGCCCTTGAGAATCAAGAGAGAGTGGCCGTTCAACAGAGATAAGTATGTCATCCACCGGCGCCAGCCGTGCAGCACCACCCCATGCCAAACATCCACGCTGACAGCGGATAATTTCCCGCAGCTGCTTTGGTGGAAGTTGAACCTTGGCCAGCAGCGCCATGGTATCTGCAGTCCCTGCTGGAGAGGTAATCGCCCTGCTTGAAGTCTTAGGTATCAACATGCCATGGGCAGCAATAATAGGGACGACCAGCATGCTTGTACGGTTGCCAGGTATGCCACCAATACAATGTTTATCGGCAACCAGCGGCTCTCCCCAATCCAGACGATCACCACACTCCACCATCGCCCGGGTCATATAGAGCACCTCCTCCCTTTCAAGCCCCGACTGGCTGGAGGCCACCAGAAAGGCTGCCATCTCAGTTTTAGAGTAGCGGTGCTCAGCAATATCACGAGCAATACCACGGAAGTCTTCCAAATCAAGACGCTCACCCGCAATTTTGCGATGTACAGCACTGAGAGAGGGAGGAGGTTCAGCATGAGCAATAAGTATGCTGTGCCCCTCCTGAACATTGAGTTGGGAAAAAGCCTGCTCACTCAAACCCAACTCATCACAATGGGTAATGCTTTCATCATCTACCACATTCAGTACGGCCAGCACCCGATGCTGATGCACTGAGTCACCATTTACCGTTGTAATCTCAACCTTTGAGAGCGCCTGAAATCCCTCCGTACGATAAATGGCGCAGTTCCTGTGCAGATAGGCCACATTCTCTTTATAGGTGTCGATAGCGACACGCCGGAGTTTGAGCGTGTACTGATGTGAATTATTCATAATGCGGCTATTCCAACGCTGTGTAACATGAACAAAAAGTAAGGTACTGAATCAGCATAGCACTGTGGAACAGTGACCACCAAGGAGAGCAAACGCCAAATAGATTATTCGGCCTGCTTCTAACATAATGCCCCACTTGGCCATCGGGCGTTATAACACAGCAAACAAAAGAGGCAAAAATATGCTAAAGCCAGATCAGATACCTTCTCACATTGGGATTCGCAGACAATCCATGCCGATCAACAACTTGACTGACAAGGGCAAATCCCTGAAACATCCTGCCGCCAAAGCCCCCAAGATTTTTGCCGATACCGGAACCATTGATGAGATTCGTCCACTCTGGGAGGCCGGCATCATCAATGGCGTCACCACCAATCCGACCCTGATGAAGCGGGCTGGCGCAACCTCCTGGCAGATGGCCAAAGAGATGATGCAGGAGATTGTCACACTCATGGCACCCCACCCTGTCTCTCTGGAGCTTACAGAGCTACAAGCCGACAAGATGATAACCCAGGCCGAGGAGCTGGCCTCCTATGGCGGCAATGTCGTCATCAAGGTGCCTGTCGGGGGCTACGAGGCCATCGATCCAACACTAGACAGGCATACAGGTCTAAAGGTATTGCATGAACTCTGGAAACGTAACATCCAAACCAACGCCACACTGATTTTCAACAGCACCCAGGCACTGTTTGCCGCACAGGCTGGCGCCTCTTATGTCTCCCCCTTTCTTGGCCGACTGGCTGACTACATGTACAAACACGATGAAGTCGAGATGCCTGTCGGCAACGCACTCTACTATCTGGAAGATCACAAAGGAACAAAAGAGAACAGCAGAACAGATAACACCGCCTACGTTGCCACATCAGGGGCGCGTATGGATGCCGGTATCCGGCTGATCCACGAGATTGCAGTCATCTTTGCAAACTACGACATCACGACGGAGGTGCTCGCTGCATCATTCCGCAACGGGGTACAGATCCCCGAGTGCCTGCTCTGCGGAGCAGATATTCTGACCATCCCTGCCTCTCTCCTGATGGGCGTGGCCGATCACCCGCTTACTGATGAAGGAATGAAGTCCTTCATGGAAGACAGCAAGGCCTTTGAGGCATAACACTGGCCCTAACTTGGTAACATTCAAGCCTCATCATTCAAAATCCATGGACAAAAAAACCCGCCGCAGTGGGCGGGTTAATACCTGAATAAAAGCGTTCTTATGCCGTTTTCTTTCAACCAAATGAGTCTATACCAACTAAACCAAGAGCCAATAAAGCCAGGTAGGGTGCGTTCCACGCACCGCACATGGTTGCAATATCTACCCATGCATAATTAAACCCCTGTGCCCGGCTCTAGGAGTCTGTCGGGTTTAACTGTCTGACGCAGAAATACTCTGTGTCGGTTCGATACCCGCCTCCAAAATTTTGGTTCGGGAAATTACATTTTCTGCTGAGATGCAGGCCTTTTCTCCAGGTATATTGCTCCTTGTTC
>JAJRZI010000059.1 GCA_024275295.1 Gammaproteobacteria bacterium
CAGGATGAACAAGGAGCAATATACCTGGAGAAAAGGCCTGCATCTCAGCAGAAAATGTAATTTCCCGAACCAAAATTTTGGAGGCGGGTATCGAACCGACACAGAGTATTTCTGCGTCAGACAGTTAAACCCGACAGACTCATAGGGTGAAAACTTTAACCCAGGAATAGGAATCTACTTCTACAAAGTGGAATCGCTTTAACACGGATAAAAACATGATGCTTCCTCCAAAGCTCAATCACCCAGAGGGTGAAAAGCCATTGAATGAGCGCTGTGCAATTAACCAAAACTTAGCAGTACTGGAAAAAGCATGTTATGGCTGCGTTGCAATCAGATTCAACCCCACAGCATTATGCCAATCAGCAAGGCATCAAAATCAAGGCGCTGTACGACTGGAAACACCGGCTTATACAAATGGAAGTCCTGAACAAAAAAAGCGTACAAGATTTCAGGCGTAAGATACCAACCCTTGAGAAATAGTGATCCAAATCAATGTTGCAATAGCCCTGTCTACTCGGGGCTAAGTTTTACCTAAGTCTGTATGTATACCATATCTTCTCACAGCGACCTTGTACTGCCTTTATAGTGGTGTAACAAGGAACCACAATATGAAATAGCACTTCACAGGGTGTCAGAAGAGATTCTTTCATTCTGGCTTATTGCTATTTCAGCCATAGAAATATAGGGCGCCAGCCATCTGGCCGTAATAAAAGAATGATGCCAGCTTAAAGACAGAGGCTATTAGAGAACAGGACTTCGCATAGTGAGCAAGTATGTATAGTGAGCGAAAAAATGGAATCATCTGAGCAGTTTTTACCTGTTTCCCGCCCCAGTATCAGTGAAGAGGACATCAACGCAGTCGCCACGGTATTGCGTTCCGGCTGGATTACAACCGGCCCCGTAAATGCTGAACTTGAACAGCATTTTTGTGAAACCGTAGGCAGTCAATACGCGGTCGCACTATCATCCGCAACAGCCGGAATGCACCTATTGCTGCATACGCTGGACATCGGCCCCGGCGATGAGGTGATAACGCCCTCCATGACCTGGGTTTCTACAGTCAACCTTATTGTGATGACTGGCGCCAAGCCGATTTTTGTGGACGTTGAGCGGAACACACTCATGACCTCCGCGCGGTTGATAGAACCTCTGATCAACGCCCGGACACGTTTGATCGTGCCGGTGCATTTTGCCGGGGCGGCGCTGGATCTCAACCCTTTGCGTGCCTTGGCCGAACAGTACAGCCTGCCGCTGGTGGAGGATGCTGCACATGCCATAGGTACAAGCTATCGTGGTGATCCTATCGGGCGGCGTGGAACTGCGATTTTCTCAATGCATCCAATCAAGAATATCACAACCGGCGAAGGGGGCATGTTCTGCACAGATGATGAACATCTTGCCGAACGCATACGGCGGCTCAAGTTTCACGGTCTCGGCGTAGATGCCTTCGACCGCAAGACCCACGGGCGAGCACCCCAGGCGGAGGTGCTGGAGCCGGGCTTCAAGTATAACCTGCCCGACATGAACGCAGCACTTGGCATCGGTCAGTTGTCAAGGCTCAAGGCTATGAATCAGCGCCGTACGGATCTGGCGGTGACCTATCGTCAATTGCTCGCGGAAGTGGATGAAGTGACGCCACTGGGGTTCCCCGATTATCCATTCAAACACGCCTGGCATCTTTTCATAATCCGCCTGGATATTGAAAAAGCATGCATGAGTCGTGACGACTTCATGACGGCACTCAAACAACGAGGCATCGGTACCGGACTCCATTTCCGTGCGGTACATACACAAAAATACTATCGTGAGCAGATGCCCGCATTGGCTGGAAGCCTGCCGAATACCGAATGGAACTCGGAGCGTATCTGTTCCCTGCCCCTGTTTCCCGATATGGATGATGCGGACGCCCATCGAGTGGTGACTGCGATCAAATCCATATTGAAGGAGAACAAGAGATGAATAATCCCTGGCTTTCACTGGTCATCCCGGTTTTCAACGAACAGGAAAACCTGCACGAGTTGATCCAGCGTTGCCTGGCCGTCTTCACCACGCTGGAAAAACCCTTTGAGATCATCCTCGTGGATGATGGCAGCCATGACGATTCAGTGACGATGATCACCCAGGCCGCGGAGGAAAATCGAGGCCAGGTGATCGGTATCCTGCTTAACCGAAACTACGGCCAACATGCCGCCGTAATGGCGGGATTGGCTGAGTCGCGTGGTGAGGTCGTGGTGACGCTGGATGCCGATCTGCAAAACCCACCGGAGGAGATTCCCAAGTTGCTGGCGCCGATCGAGGCGGGTTGTGACGTGGTGGGCAGTATACGTAAAAACCGCCAGGATTCATTGTTCCGCCGGCTCTCCTCCCGCCTGATCAACAAGGCCGTGCAGCAAGCTACCGGCGTGATGATGCATGACTACGGTTGTATGTTACGCGCCTATCGCCGCCCAATCGTGGATGCGATGCTGCAATGCCATGAGCGCAGCACCTTTATCCCGGTACTGGCCAACTCCTTCGCTGACAAGACCGATGAAGTTGAGGTTACCCATGCTGGAAGGGCCAAGGATGAATCCAAATACAATCTCTGGAAGCTGATCAATCTGCAGTTCGATCTGCTCACCAGCATGACCACCTTCCCACTGCGTCTGCTCAGTATTCTGGGCGGCGTCATCTCCCTGGCCGGATTTGCATTCAGCTTTCTACTCCTGGCATCGCGTCTGTTGTTTGGCGCGGCCTGGGCCGCCGAAGGAGTTTTCACCATTTTTGCCGTGTTATTCATCTTCGTCGGCGTGCAGCTGCTGGCCATGGGATTGATGGGTGAATATATCGGCCGCATCTACAGCGATGTTCGCGCCCGTCCCCGCTACTTTATTAAAAAACGAGTGGGCCAGGAATTGGAATCCAGCTCATCGGCAGACAACACTGTTCTCAAAACGGTTATCAACGAATGAATCAGGGGGCAAACATGAAAGCAGTCGTCGTTGCTTACCACAACATGGGATGTGCCGGAATTCAGGCCCTGCTTCGTTGCGGCTTTGAAATTCAGGCAGTATTTACCTACACCGACGATCCCGGGGAATCGGTCTGGTTCCATTCTGTTGCAGATCTGGCCCTGCAGCTGGGGATTCCGGTCTATACGCCAAACGACATCAACCATCCCAAGTGGGTGGACAAGATCCGCTCCCTGCATCCCGATTTTCTGTTTTCCTTCTATTATCGCGACCTCATTGAACAGTCGATCCTCGATATCCCTCGCATGGGTTGCCTGAATCTGCACGGTTCCCTGTTACCCCGATACAGGGGGCGCGCGCCCATTAACTGGGTTCTGGTCAATGGCGAGCAGGAGACAGGCGTCACCCTGCACTACATGACTGCAAAGCCGGATGCGGGTGATATTGTTTGTCAGCAACGTGTATCAATAGATAACGACGATACCGCATCTACGTTAAATAAAAAGATGGTGAAAGCCGCCGGTGAGATGCTGGATGAATGTCTGCCCCAGCTTAAAGCAGGTAACGCGCACAGGACACCACAAAATCACGCTGAAGCAACTTACTTTGGCCGCCGCAGGCCCGAAGATGGTGCAATTGACTGGAATAAATCCAACCGCGAAATCCACAATCTTGTGCGCGCGGTCACCCGGCCTTATCCCGGCGCATTTACCTTTCGTGGTCAGAAAAAGCTGTTTATCTGGACTGCGAATCCGGTAGACACGCCGACAAACAGACAACCAGCCGGCACAGTGTTATCCATTGATCCACTGATTATCGCCTGCGGTGAAGGGGGGCTGGAGGTAGGTATCGCTCAAATTGAGAGCGGCGGCAATACCGAAGGCTCACAGCTTGCTGCAGATCTGAATATCATGCCGGGCGTACGGCTGGGATCGGCGGTGACCCACCGCCCGCTTACCCGACGGAAAACCCGCGTACTGATTCTTGGCGTTAATGGCTTTATCGGCAACGCCCTGACCGAGCGGCTGCTCGAGGATGGCAGCTATGAAGTGCACGGCATGGATCTCAATGACAATGCCATCGAGCGGTTTCGTGATACACCCGGTTTCTATTTCCATGAGGGCGATATCGCCATCCACCGGGAATGGATCGAATACCACGTCAAGAAATGTGATGTCATTCTGCCGCTGGTGGCCATTGCCACACCAATCGAATACACCCGCAACCCGCTCAAGGTCTTCGAGCTGGACTTCGAGGAAAACCTGCGCATCGTCCGCTACTGCGTGAAGTATGACAAGCGCATCATCTTTCCCTCGACCTCCGAGGTCTATGGCATGTGTGACGAACCGATGTTCGACGAAGACAAGTCACGCTTGATACTCGGGCCGATCAACAAACAGCGCTGGATCTACTCGTGCAGCAAACAACTGCTCGACCGGGTTATTTGGGCCTATGGCCAATCCAAAGGATTCAGGTTTACGCTGTTCCGCCCGTTTAACTGGCTCGGGCCGCGTCTGGATACCCTGGAATCAGCACGTATTGGCTCCTCACGCGCAATCACGCAATTGATTCTCAACCTGGTTGAGGGCACACCGATCCAGTTGATCGACGGCGGCGAGCAAAAGCGTTGCTTTACCGATGTCACCGATGGCATGGAATGCCTGTTCCGGATTATCGAGAACAAGGGTGGCGTCTGTGATGGGCAGATCATCAATATCGGCAATCCCGACAATGAGGCCAGCATCCGCCAACTGGCCGAAGCCTTGCTTGAACAATTCGAAGCTCACCCGCTACGCCAGTTGTTCCCACTGTTTGCCGGTATGCATGTCACGGAGAGCCGACAGTATTACGGGGAGGGTTACCAGGATGTTCAGTACCGCCGGCCCAGTATCGAAAACGCCAGACGACTGCTGGGCTGGGAGCCCACAGTACCGATAGCGGACTCAATCGCCACCACGCTTGACTTTTTCCTGCGTGATTATGTGGCCTCACACAACCTCACCGGCAATGCTGCCGGCATTGCCGATAGCACCGGCATGGTAGCGAACGGTTAACAGCGCGCCGTGGCTTCAGAGGAATATTATACCGTCGGTTTACGAATCGATGTCGATACCTGGCGAGGCACGCGCGACGGCGTACCCCGATTGTTGGAGATCTTTGCTGAATGGAACATTCAGGCAACCTTCTTTTTCTCAGGGGGTCCCGACAATATGGGGCGTCACCTGTGGCGGCTACTCAAGCCCAGCTTTCTTGTCAAGATGCTGCGCTCCAATGCGGCCAGCCTGTACGGCTGGGATATCCTGCTGCGGGGAACGCTATGGCCGGGGCCACTAATCGGAAAGGGCTTGGCTGGTATCATCCGCAACACCGAATTTGCCGGACATGAGGTGGGACTACACGCCTGGGATCATTACCGCTGGCAGGCGCGGGCGGAGCGTATGACGCCGGCTGAAATATACCGTGAAATCCAGCAGGGCATGGATGCTATCCAGGGGATACTAAAGCGGCGTGTAGCCTGCTCTGCCGTAGCGGGCTGGAAATGCAATACTGCCATATTATTGGAAAAACGTACCTTCGGCTTTCAATACAACAGCGACTGTCGCGGTAAGACAATCTTCAAACCCGTGATTGATGGCGTGGAATATACACCGCAGATTCCGGTCACACTGCCAACCTATGACGAAATTATCGGTCGCGATGGCATAACCGATGCCAACTATAACGAAAAACTGCTGTCACTGCTCAAATCCGAAGGCCTGAACGTGTTGACCATTCATGCTGAAGTCGAGGGTATCGCCCGCGGCTCTTTATTCACTCAATTTTTAAATATGGCTGATGAAAAAGGAGTCTGTTTCGTGCCGTTAGGGCAGCTGTTGCCGCCTCTGGATCAGATACCCGTTGGCGCATTCGACTCCGGCCCTGTTCCCGGCCGTGAAGGGCATGTTTGCAGGCAGATTTAAAGGCTTTATCGATGAAAGAACTTTCCGATACACACGGCATCAATATCTCCAACCCTATCTCAGTATGCTGGTATAAAGATCCGACCGTCCTCATGTCGGGAGGGGTGCTTCTTATTTATTTTCTGCTCTACATCCTGCCTTTGGGGTATCGACCCCTTCTGATCCCGGATGAGCCCCGTTATGCCGAGATAGCTCGTGAGATGCTGGCGACCGGAGACTGGGTCACTCCGCATCTGAATGGTCTGCGGTATTTTGAGAAACCGCCCCTTGGCTACTGGCTCAATGCCATATCGATCGCCCTGTTTGGTGAGAACGAATTCGCTGTACGTTTTCCCAGCGCTCTCGCCGCTGGTACAACAACGCTGATTGTCTACCTGTTTGCTTTACAGGTTTGGGCAAATCAACGTATCGCCCGGCTAGCCGCTTTGATTCATATGACCAGTCTTGAGGTCTATGTGGTGGGTACGCTCAGTGTGCTCGACAACTTCGTCACACTATTCCTGACATCAGGTATATTCACTTTTTATCTGGCCGCCAGTGCACCACAAAAAAAACCGGGGGGCAGGAAATTATGGGTGTTGTCGGGAATCGCTTTTGGCCTTGCCTTTCTGACCAAAGGTTTTCTCGCCTTTGCGATACCTGTCCTGGTTCTGGTTCCCTGGATAATATGGCAAGGAGAGTGGCGTATACTCATAAAAAAAGGCGGGTGGATTATCCTCGCGGCTATCCTGATCTCACTCCCCTGGGCAGTCTTGATTCATCTGCGTGAGGGCGACTTCTGGAGATACTTTTTCTGGATAGAACATATCAAACGGTTTACGGCGGATAATGCACAACACAAGGCCCCCTTTTACTATTTTCTGATGTACCTGCCGGCACTGGCATTCCCATGGTTGAGCCTGGTGCCGGCTGCGATTTCTGGGCTTCGGAGGATTGATAGGGATGGGTTGAAAAAGCGGAGCGCATTACGACTTCTATGGCTCTGGCTATTACTGCCATTTCTTTTCTTCTCCACCTCCAGCGGTAAACTGGCCACTTACATCCTGCCCTGTTTCCCGCCTTTTGCAGTACTGGCAGCTGCTGGACTGACGGGGTATCTCAATAGCAGACATTACAAACTGTTCAATATCGGCATATTGTTTAATACCCTGATCTTTCTCTGTCTGTTAGGGGCGATACTGATTAGCCAGACCATGGATATTGGATTTCGCGCCTATGACGAGACTGAACACGCCAAAGCTGCCCTACTTGCATTATCGTTATTACTGGGAACCTCAGCTGGACTGACTGCCTTTTTTGCCACACGTCATGAGATTAAACTGGCGGCAAGTATTGCATTGATTGCGCCACTTTTACTGGTCATCCAATTTGTGATCCCGAATGAGACGATGAGACACAAGGCTCCGGGGCAGCTGTTGATGCAGTACCGGGATCGAGTCAATGACAATGCAATCATTATCTCGGAAGCCTCTCTGGTGCGTGCCACCGCATGGTATCTGAAACGCGACGATATCTATTTGATCAGCAAGGGAGAGGTCGGTTATGGTCTTGGTTATCCCGATGCCAGACATCGCTACCTCGATAAGGAACGCTTCCAATCCTTGCTGGAAGAAAATGCCTCCAGGTGGCCTATCCTGATGGTGTGTAAACGCAAATGCGATGGAGAATTGACGGCGTTGCTGCCACCAACGGCTCAAAAACAGGTCTGGGGCCAGTTTACGTTATGGTTTGCACCTGAAGCCAGGCATCAAATTCTGTAGCGGCTTTCTGATATGGATTATCTATTTATTTTTTTGGCGTTGTTATTCATCAGTTTCAGCCAGATTCTGCAAAAACTCGCAGCAGTCAATGCTGGCAGACAGCAGTCCGAAGCCAACTTCCTGCGCCGTCTCACGACCCAAAAAGAGACATGGTGGGCGGTAATCAGTCTGGTGGTAGGCACGTTATTCTGGCTGCTGGTACTGTCCCGGATGGAGGTGAGCAAGGCCTTCCCCTTTCTCAGTCTGGGTTTTGTGCTGGTGCTGCTCGCTTCACGCTACTACTTCCACGAGACGATTAGCACGGCACGCTGGATCGGTGTCATGGTGATCATCATCGGCATTGTCCTGTTGTCGCAAGCATGAACATCAGCACAAAGAACTGGCCATTAAGTCTGTTCATCGGATGCAGCATTGTTCTTTCTGCTGGCGCCCAACTGCTCATGAAAGCCGGCATGCTGGAACTGGATCACACTGGTATAGCATACATTCTGGAAAACATCCCTGTGGTAAGCGCAGACCTGTTGTCTGCAGCCGTCTGGGTACTGGCAGGTCTTGTTTTTTACGCAATCTCCATGCTCTTCTGGATGGCGGCACTGTCGAGATATGAACTGAGTCTGGCCTACCCCTTGTTGAGCCTAAGTTACGTACTGGTTTATCTCGGCGCAGTCCTTTGGCCCCGTCTGCATGAAACTGTATCCATACCGAAGACGGTCGGCATTTTGTTCATCCTTGCAGGGGTTTTTCTGGTGACACGGACAAAATAAAAAACGGCTACTGGTGTTTGCCACCACCAAAGATCAAGTCGTCAGGAGACTGGCTCCACTGACCAACAGTACTTACAAATGATGAGCTATGGGCGGCACTGTATTTCTGCTGGGGGCGGGGGTAGCGCAATCTGCAACCCTGAGCCTCGATTTAAGCCCGGACAAGACCAACCCCGCCACCCCGACCATGGGCAACTGGATGCACTTTCACAGTGTAATCCACAATACCGGCAACAAGCCCATCGAAGGCCTGGTGGCCTGGATCAGCCTGGTGCAGGTTACGCCAGGACACGAGCAGCCCATGGATCTGGAGGACTGGAGCGCGCACAAGGCCGTGACCGGCACGACTCTGGCGCCCGGCGCCTCGATAGATACCAAGTGGCCGATCAGGCTGATTCAGAACGGTGATTACCGCGTCGTGATCAGCGCCACGGCTCGCAATGATAAGACCGTATTTACCAGCCCGACCATCCAGTTCCACGTGACGCAAAAGCCGGTGGTTGAATCGAGCCGCATCCTGCCGGTAGCCATTGGTCTGCCGCTGCTTCTCGGTGGATTGGTGATTTATCGGGGATGGCGTCAGCGTACCTGACAGGCGTCAAACAGGACCGGGAAGAAGCACGTCATCCCTGAGAAAGCAGAAAACACCCCAAGCTAGTGTGGTGTAACGTATAAAGGGCACACATCAGAGGCCCACAAATGATCCAAGACAAGGCGCAGTCCGCAGTTAATGGCCCCTCCCTTAACAAGGGCTGCAACGCAGGATTGGGGCATTTGTGGGCCTCCCTGCGGGCGTGGCGGGAAGCCGTCATCTGCGGTGTTGCGTCTCTTGAAAAGGGCATGCCATTCTCTGCGAGACGCGCCTTGCAGCTAACAGCTTCCCGCCACGCTGATATGTGCCCTTTATACGTTACACCACACTAGGCGCGTGGCTGTTCGAGGGCGATCCTCCCCAATCCCATTGAACCTATATCACTCTGATCGGTGTTTTATAACCGAGCATCGAGTGCAAACGCCTGGCTTATGATATTTCGGTTACTACCTTACAAATTCGTAAGAACAATCAATAGTCGATGTGAGTTACTATTGATTTATGCGTATTCTGTTGATTGAAGACGACCGCAATGCCGCAAACTACCTGGTAAAAGGGCTCACTGAAAGTGGTCACGTCGTTGATCATGCTGCCGATGGTGAGGATGGTCTGCACCTGGCATTAACCGGAGAGTACGATATTCTGGTAGTAGATCGTATGTTACCCAAGCGCGATGGGCTTTCCATTATCCGCATGTTGCGTGCGGACAATGACAAGACGCCGGTGCTGGTATTGAGCGCACTGGGTGAAGTGGATGACAGGGTCGAGGGTTTGCGCGCTGGGGGGGATGATTACCTGGTCAAACCTTACGCCTTTGTCGAGTTGCTGGCCAGGCTCGATACCCTGGTGCGGCGTGGTGGTGACAATGACAGCCTGACGCGCCTCAGCGTTGCTGACCTGGAGCTGGATCTGCTGAAACACAAGGTAACGCGTGCCGGCTGTGTAATACGTCTGCAACCCAGGGAACTGCGACTGCTGGAGTTTTTTATGCGCCATGCAGGCCAGATTGTCACGCGAACCATGCTGTTGGCACAGGTCTGGGATTTTCAATTCGACCCAAAGACCAGCGTGATCGATACCCAGGTCAGCCGCCTGCGCGCAAAAATCGACAAGGGTTTCGACCGCCCGTTACTGCACACCATTCGCAGCGTGGGCTACCGGCTTGATGAATCTCCGTAGACTGTTACATACCACCGCGATCCGGCTGGCGCTACGTTACGCCCTGTTCTATGCCCTGCTGATCACGCTGGGGCTTGGTGTGCTCTACTGGGCGACCAGCCATTATGTGGATGCCCAGATAGCGGCGGGGCTGGAGCAGGAGCTGGCGCGTCTCGTTCAAATTGAACGCCAATCCGGGCAGGATCGTCTGATTGCCGTCATTAGTGCCGAACAACAGGCGGCCCATAGCAACAACCGCCGCTACTATCTACTGCAATCTCCCGACGGGCGGCATCAGGCCGGCAACCTGATTGGCTGGCCGCCCGGTTTTGTGGCGGATAATCATGTTCGCAATGTCTGGATCGAGGATGAACTGATCTCCGAACAGTTGCCGGACAAGGATGGCTTCTGGCCCATGGTGGCCACAAAGCTGGATGATGGCAGTCGTCTGCTGGTCGCGCAAAACGTGCGTCAGGCTGAGGACTTGCAGGAGTTTATTCTCAGTATCATGGCTATCATTCTGGTCATTTCCGTCGGCTTGGCTCTGACCATGGGCTGGTTGTTAGGTCGTACGCTATTGCGGCGCATCGATGCCATCAATGCCACCGCGCAACAAGTGACCGAAGGTGAGTTGTCAAGGCGTGTTTCGCTGAGCGGACAGGACGATGAGTTCGATGAACTCGCCGGCCATCTCAATACCATGCTGGCACGCATCGAAAAGCTGATCACCGGCATGCGACAGGTTACCGACAACGTCGCCCACGACTTGCGTCGGCCACTGGCCAGAGTGCGTAACCGCATCGAAGTCACACTGATGGAAAAGCGCGACTCGAAAGAGTACCGATCAGTCCTGGAAGAGACCCTGGAGGATGCCAATGAGTTGATGCAAACCTTCAGCGCACTACTGGAGATCGCTCAGGCGGAGGCAGGCAGCTTCCGTGGCGAATGGAAAGTGGTCGATCTGTCGGCCTTGTTGGAAGAGCTGGGCGGACTCTATCTCGACGAAGCTGAAGTCCAGCACAAGCGGTTCGAGTTACAGATCGCCCCCAATCTGAAGGTTACGGGGAACCGGCACCTGCTGGCCCAGGCTATCAGCAATTTGCTCGACAATGCCCTCAAGTACACACCCGACGGCAACACCATCAGGCTGCAGGCCGCCATGCTGGCCAGTCGTCTGTCGCTGGTTGTCAGCGACAACGGCCCGGGCATTGCCGCCGACCAGCGCGATAAAGTGTTCGAGCGCTTCGTCAGACTGGAACCGGATCGCAGTACCGCGGGCAATGGCCTGGGCCTGAGTCTGGTGAAAGCGGTAGCCGATCTGCACAAGGCAGAACTGAAACTGGAGGACAACCAGCCAGGACTGCGTGTTGTGCTGCAGTTTAATCCTTGATGCGCGCAAGCGATTTGTACAGCAGCGGCATAACAATCACCACCAGCGGAATCTGCACCAGCAAACCCGAGATGATGGCGATTGCCAGCGGCTGCTGCATGGCTGAACCCTGACCGAGTGCCAGCGCCAGCGGCAGCAATGCAAGGATAGCCGCCAACGTGGTCATGGTGATGGGCCGGAGGCGGTTGCGCCCGGCCAGAATCAGTGCAGCCATTTTATCTGCATCAGCGCGCAGCAGTTCGTGGTATTCGGAGAAATAGAAAATCGACACCTCGGTGACAATACCCACGATCATGGTCATCCCCATCATGGCGGTGATGTTCAGCTCGATGCCGGTCAGCCATAGTCCGGTAAACACCGCAGCCATGGCCAGCAACGGCGATACCATAATGGCAATGGCAGCGGCAAACTCTTCATAAAGAAACAGCAATAACAGAAACACCAGCGCCAGCGCCGCCACAAACACCGTGATCAGCCCGCGAAACGCGATCTGCTGCTTCTTGTACAGGCCACCGAGTTCGTAGTACATGTCGGCCGGTAACAGTCCGGGTTGTGCCAGGGTGCTTTTCACATCGCGAATGGTCGAACCCAGATCACGCCCGCTGATACGGACGGTAACTGCGACCATGCGTTTCAGGTTGTCGCGCGCAATCTGCGCCTGCCCTGTTTCCACTGACACCTGGGCGATGCGCTTGAGCGGTAAGCGGTGCCCATCCGGGGCGCGCAGCCAGATTTTATCAATGGCTCCGGTTCGGTTGCGTGCCAAGGGCGGCACCCAGACACGCACGCTGATCAGCTTGATCTCTTTTTGCACCTGGGTCGTCACCAGCCCGGTGAACCAGGCATCGAGCTGTTGGGTTACCTGATCCGGATCAATGCCTTCCAGGGCGGCCTTGTCGCGGTCGACGATAATGTTGATCGCATCGCCCGCCAGTACAATACCATCCTTGACATCGACGACCCCCTGGATTTTGCCAATGGCGTCAGCGACCTTGGGCGCCACCGACATCAGTTCATCGAGCCTGTCGCCATAGAGCTTGATCTCAATCGGTTGCGGGACGGCCGTCAGGTCGCCGATCAGGTCTTCCATCAGCAAGGCCATTTCCACTTCCAAACCCGGCACCCTATTCTCGATCTGTCCACGCAGGCTGTCCATAATCTGGTCGATAGGCGGCCTGGGCAAGGGTTTTAGGCGCACAAAGAAGTCTCCCTCATTGGCTTCGGTAAGGCTCCCGCCGAGCTGGGCACCGGTACGGCGGGAGTAGGTTTCCACGGCCGGGTCAGCACGGAGAATCTCTTCCACCTGTCGCAACAGTCGGTCGGTTTCCGTGAGTGATGACCCTGCCGGAGAGCGGTAATCCAGAATGAAACCGCCCTCATCCATCTGCGGCATGAAACCGGAACCGACTTGCTTGTAGGCGATGGTGCCGACAACCAGCAGCGGCACGATACCGAGCATGACCAGCCAGGGCGCTTTCATCAGCCGCTGCATCAGCCACTGATAGCTCTGTAACAGGCGCTGGAACAGAGCACCAACATCTTCCTTTTCGGCATCCTTTTTATCCAGCAGGTGTTCAGCCAGCAGCGGCACCGCCAGCCAGGCCAGCAGAAATGAGATAAACAGGCTGCTGGCCATGGTCAGCGACAACGCCTTGAAGAAGGCACCTGTAACACCGCTCAGAAATGCCAGTGGTGCAAAGATCACGATGGTCGCCGCCGATGACCCGACCAGCGGCGGTGTGAACTCAATAGCAGCCTCGCGAATGGTCAAGGCAACATTCCGGCTGCGCTGGCGCAGGCGTCGGATGATGTGCTCAATCATCACGATAGCGTCGTCAACAATCAGCCCCACGGCGGCCGCCATGCCACCCAGTGTCATGATGTTGAAGCTCATCTGCAGGACATTGAGCAGCAGAATGGTGCTTGCCAGCACAGCAGGCACAATCAGGATCGCCACCAGGGTGATTTTCACACTGCGCAGGAACACCAGCAGCACAAGGGCCGCCAGCCCCACGCCAATGGCGATCGCATCACGGACACTCTTGGCAGACTCGGTAATCAGCTGGCCCTGATCGTACCAGTTGGCAATGCTGACGCCTTTGGGCAGCTTGTCATGGTAGCTGTCGAGACGCTGTTTGACGCCATCCACGATCTGTACCGTATTACCACCGGGCTGCTGGTAGACCTGCACCAGCACCGCATCGTGGCCATCGGCAGTAACCCGCAGCCACTGCGGCGCCGTGGTGGGGTAGACACGGGCGATGTCATCGAGCCGCACCAGGCCATCAGAACCGCTACGCAGAACCGTCTCCTCAATGGTTTTCAAGGAACGAATCCGGGTATCAGAGAGCAGCAGATAGAGCTTGTAGTGATCTTCCAGGCGTCCCACCGCCTGCAGCACGTTGCTGGCGGATACCGCAGCCGCCACGTCACTGAAGGTCAGCCCGTAAGCAGCCAGCTTTTCGGGATCGATCTCGACCCGGTACTCGGCCTGCTTTCCACCCAAAACCACCACCTTGGCCACACCATGAATGGACGACAGCAGCGGCACCAGCTGGTACTGCGCCAGATCACGCAGTGCCACCAGCGATTGACTGTCCGAGGTCAGACTGTAAGCGGCTACCGGGAATACGGTCGGGTCCATACGCCGTACGCTGAAACGAGTGCCGGGTGGCAGCTCCGGCAACACCTGGTTGATGGCAGATTCCACCTGCAGCATGGCGGCGATCATGTCGTCGCCCCAACCGAAATTGATCGACAGTTCAGCACTGCCGCGGCTGGTGGTGGATCGCAGGCTGGCCACGCCCGGTATCGAACGAACCGCCTGTTCCACCTTACGGGTGACGGCAATGACCATCTGGTCGGCAGGGCGGTCACCGGCCTCCAGCGAGACCACCACACGCGGGAAATCCACGTGTGGGAACAGGGCGACGGGCAGTTTGAAACCGGCCGCAATACCGGCCAGCGCCAGGATAGCCACCAGGAACAGAATCGAGCGGCGGTGCGCCGCCGCCCAGTGGGCGACATCCATCAGGGCGTCTCCCTGATAGCCATGCCGTCGCTCAATTCATAGTTGCCGGACACCACCACGGCATCACCGGCCTTCAGGGCGCCGCTGACCTCGATCAGGTCACCGTCATCCACACCGGGCTTGACCGGCACGCGCCGGGCCTTGCCTGCATCGATGATATAAACATACGCTTGGCCACTACCCCACAGCACCGCACTGCGCGGCACAACCAATGCGCGGCGGGATGCCAGCTGAATCCGGCTGAGAATCCGGCTGCCCAGAACCAGGTGGTCAATCTGCGCTTCAGGGATCGGCGCCAGCACTTCCACCAGGTGGGTGGCCGGGTTGATCATGGCGTGCACTTCCCGGATCTTGGTGGTGATGGTGACACTGGGGACAAACACAGAGGTTATGCTTACAGGTGTGCCGGCCTGCACCTTTGCCAGGTCTTCCGGCTCAACACCGAGACGTGCGATCAGCCGTTGTTCAGCGGCGATCAGCATGGCCGTGGTATCCGCCTGCACACGTTGCCCCTGGGAGAGATCAAGTCGGGTGATGATGCCGTCCATGGGCGCACGCAGGGTCTCTTTTTCAACCCCCTGTCCACGCTGTTGCAAGGCCTTCAGTGTCACCATTGCATCCTGAAGGTTCTTTTTTGCGGCATCGACCTGGGCCTTGGTCGAGAGTTGTTCACCCAGCAGGCGCTTTTGTCGCTCCAGTTCCCGCCGTGCATAGTCAACGGCACTTTGCGCCTGCAGGTACTGCATGCGCGCATCCGGCGCAGTGATCACTTCGAGCAGCCGGTCTCCGCTTTTGACACGCTGGCCAAGACGTACCCAGATACGGTTAATCAGCCCGGCGTGGGGCAGTGACAGACTCAGCACCTGGTCGGGATCGGGATCCAGCACACCAAACGCCGCTAGCGTTTCTGTCACCTCCTTCAACGCAACTACGGCTGTCTTGACCCGCACACTGGGTTCGTCCGCATGCGCTGACTGCACACCGGCAACACCGAGGGCAAGGGTAAGACAAAAAGTGGCGATGCGCCTCATGGAGTCTGTCATCATGGTGTGGTTTCCGGGTTTGCGGGTGTTATCGGCAGCGGTTCATTGGGGTAGCCGGGCAAGGCCAGCAAGGCTTCCAGCGCAATGCGGTTTTCCCAAGCAGCCTGCATCAGGCTGATCTGCTCCAGCCGCTTGTTAACCCAGGTGGATTCCATGTTCAGGAAGGTCAGTGCCCCGATGTCGCTGCGGCTATAAGCGCGGCGGGCGCGGTCAACCAGCATTTTGAGATGCGGCAGGTAGGTCTGCAGGTTCTCCTGTTGTTCACGCAGAATCGTCTGCAGGGCCAGTAGCCGGTCAACGTCAACCTGAGCCTGCGCCAGCCGTGCCCGGTACTCCTCCTGCAGTCGTTCACGAGTGGCACGTTCGATGGCGATATTGCCGCGGTTGCCGCTGAACAACGGCAGGGTGAGGCTAATACTCAGGCCGGTTGTATATGCATTACCGGTATCACGCGCACGATTGATGCCGATCCCCAATGATGGGAACTGCGCAAGAACCGCTGCTCTGACATGTGCCTCCTGACTCTCGTAACCGACTTTCAGCGCCAGCAGATCCGGGCGCAACTCAGCAAGTCGGGCAAGACGGGCATTAGCGGACTCCCTGGACAGAGAGTCCGCCTGTGGCAGTGGCGTCAGCGTAACGGATGCTTGCGGGTCGAGGCCTAACAACAAATTGAAGTTATGGCGTGTTTGATTGTGCATCTGTTTGAGCTGAGTGATCTGGCTGAGCGTATCGACCAGTGCGGTCAGGTCGGTGCCGTTGACATTGAGTGTGATATCACCTTCCCGCAGTGCCTGCGCAGACCGCCGGTATCGTTCCAGATAGAGGCTGCGCATGTTTTTCAACAGCGTCAGGCGCTCGGCCTCAAGCTGTAGACGTACCGCCATGGAGCGAGCCTGCTGAATGATCTGCCACTCCTGCCATAGCAGATCGAGGCGCACCTTGTCCTGCCCCTTGCGTGTCGCATCGATACGCGCCTGCCGGGTGATCAGGGGAATAAGGGCATAACCCAGCCCGAGGGACCAGGCACCGACCAGACCCGTGGTGTTACCCGTGGGTTTGTCCAGTCCGGCACTGATCTGCGGATCCGGTAGCAGACCTGCCGCGAATGCCTGCGCACCAGCGACCTGCCATTGCGCACGTTGTCCCTTGAGATCGGGATTGTTGATGACTGCGAGAATACCGATCTCGGTGAGGTCAAGTCCGTCAGTCAGGTTGATGTCATAACCACCAGCGGCACCCTGCAGCGCTGCCGCCTCGACCTGCAAGCTATCCAGTTCCATAACGAGAGGTGACAGGTTCTCGAGCGGCCGTGGCTGATAGGTGGCGCAACCGCTGAGCACGGCAAGCGTACTTGCAGCGGCGATAGATAAGCGCCAGGGGCGTGATCGAGCAGAGAGATATTTCATGCCATGCTGTATCCTTGGGGCAGATCAATGACCTGCTTTTGCAACAGCGCTGGCGGTGTCACATTGACACTTCGTTTATATTTATAGAGGTGACGGTATTCAGCATCCCTTGCCTGAATCAATCAGAATCCTGGTACTCAGGATTGTCCTCGTCTTCCCAGAACTTCCAGCTGCTGCCTTTTTTCCGTCAGTACGGCGTGCCTGCTATGGCAAGGGAGATCAGAGTCGTCATGATGTTTATCCTGTCTTCGTAGTTGAATATATACGCCATGATTGGCGTTGAAGACATTCTATTCTGGTCTACCTTGCGAACAGCTGTCCGGAACCTTACCAAACCGTAAACCTGGATTAATCAGTTGGATAGCCTGTAGAGTGGTTCTAACTGTCCGTCTGGCTATGCAAAAAAACTCGCTATTGCGGTTCCTTGTTAAATGGTTATAAAGGCAGTCTACTATTTGGTTCCGACTACGCCGGGTTAGGTGTAAGTTGTGCATTGCCAGTCTGAATCAGGGGCTGCTTATACAGGAACTGCAGACCACCCTCTGGGCGATTTGATAACTCGATGGTTCCCCCGAGCCTGTGTGCAATTTCCAGGCTGATAGCCAATCCAAGCCCGTTGCCAGGTTGCGTAATTCTTTGCGCGCGATAAAAGGGTTCCATAACCTGCTCCAGCTCTTCCTCAGGAATGCCGATACCGGTATCTTCAACACAGAATACGGCTTTTCCTGCCTGTGCAAACATACTGACATCCACCTTTCCACCTGCAGGTGTATAACGAATTGCATTGTCAATGGCATTACGGATCAGTTGGTTCAGTTCCCTCCCCTGATCCAACACCGTCAGCATTTCCTGTCGTGCCATACCAAGATCAATTTGCCCGGCTTCTGCCAGTGGGTAAAGATCAGCGATAACATCCTGCACAATATGGAAGAATGAAACTTTCTCTGCCGGACTGATATGCTCACTTTGCAGACGGGCAAGATCAAGTAGTTGGCTGACCAGAATGCGCAAGCGTTCCAGGCCTTCCTGCAAGAAATCTTGGCGTTCATGAAAATCCGCTTCGGACGTAGCCTGCCGAAGATTTTCGGCCAACAGGGAGAGTGCTGCCACAGGGGTGCGCAATTCATGGGCAGCATCGGCAATGAAACGCTGTTGTTTTTGCAAGACTTGCCGGATTCTTCCCAGCAAACCGTTAATAGACAGTATAAAGGGGGCTATTTCTTCTGATATGCCAGTTTCCGACAGTGCTTTTAGTCGTGTTCCATCTTGTTGATCTAAATAGACAGAGAGGGACTTCAGGGATCTGAAACGGGAGCGTATGATGTAATTAATGATCGGCAACATGATCGCGACCAGCAGCATAATGGGGAGAAATACACTGAAGCTGCTATCCCATGCAAGCTCATCACGTGCTTCTGTTTGCTGGGCAATGGCAAAACGTTGTGTGGAAGATGGTAGTGTCAAGGCAAGCACACGCCATTCCTCCCCGTTAATCTCCCGTGTTTCCAGGCCATCATTTATATCATAAGGAATCAGTGGAGGCGCCCCTGGATTCTTGCCGTCCAGCCGCTGGATAATGATGGGTTCATCGTCCTCATCTTGCAGATGGATGCCCGTATCTGTCAGCTGATCTATACGCACCAGTCTGGCAATTTGCCGCAGCATATTATCCTGTTCCTCACGCGCCTCATAAAAAGCAATAGTGCCGGATATCAGAGATGCCAGCATCGCAAACGCAAAGGCGGTCCACATAATCCACCGATTGAGTTCCTGCTGAAGTGAGTGTCTGCGTTCTACTTGCTGACCATCCATCCCAGCCCCCTGACATTATTGATGGCATCTTTACCGATTTTTTTTCGCAGTCCATGAATGATGAATTCTATTGCATTACTGGCCACTTCCTCATTCCAGCCATAAATCCTCCCTTCCAATTGATCCCGTGAATGAATTGTGCCGGGATGTAACATCAATGCATGCAATAAAGCGTATTCCCTTGCGGTCAAAGTGTACGTCTGATTATCGCGTGTTACTTCATGGGTAGCAGGATTTAGCTTCAGAATGCCATTGGACAATATGGAACCAGCCACCCCATGATTACGGCGGACAACGGCACGGATGCGCGCCTGTAGCTCATTGAGGGAAAAAGGCTTGATTAAATAATCATCGGCGCCTTCGTCCAGCCCATTGATTCGATCCTCCACCGCGTCCCGCGCGGTTATAATAATGACGGGCACGGCATTTTTGCTGTTCCGCAACTCACCCAATACCTCAAGGCCATTTTTACATGGCAGACCAAGATCAAGCAGCACGAGAATGTAGTCCTCAGTTTTGGCGGTAGACAGAGCAGTAGCACCATCCTGTACCCAATCGACAGCATAGGCTGCATCATGCAGGGCTTGCTGGATAGCACTACCGATTAAATGATCATCTTCGACAAGCAGGATGCGCATGGCTTATTTCTCTATTAAGATATATTCAGCATCAATAATGACACCCATTGTATCTTTGTTGGATGATTCAACGCTAAAGACCTTTCCTGTGGCTTCCGCTGTTCCTACCAAAGTCATAAATAACGATGGGCATAAAGGCCATGCTTACCATCAGAAAAAACAGGCTCACAAAAGAGAATATTCGTCCAGGATGCCTATAATCCTTGCTTATGTGCAGCCCATAGTGCTCGCACCCAATTTTGGACAGCTCATTATGCATTTATGCCCAGATGCCCTATTTTATACCCGGAAAATTGGTAGTATTGTGCTAAGGTTTTAAATGACTATAGTATGGTTGGACATCTCTTCAGAAACCCGCATACTGAAGGTGTCATGCAATCATAACCACATAATTTATAAACAATAATAAACCACGATGAATAACCCAGATAAACTTAGCATCCTACTCATTGAAGATGATGAAGATGATTATTTGATTACCAAAAGACATATTAATAATATCCCTGATAAAGAGATCACTCTCGACTGGATTCCATCATTTGAGGAAGCCAAAGAGGCATTGGCAACCAGTCAGCATGACATCTGTTTAATAGACTACAGGCTCGGAGAGAATACAGGTTTAGAGCTGTTGCAATACGCACAAGAGATAAAATACCGGACGCCCACCATCATCCTGACGGGGCAGGCAGATTATGAAACCGATATAGAGTCCACTGAAGCGGGCGCCTCAGATTACCTGGTAAAAGCAGAGATTGATTCACGACAGCTTGAACGTACCTTTCGCTATACCATTAAAATAAAGCAAGCCATGGAGGGGCTGAGGCAGGCCAAAGACAACCTTGAAACAGAGGTTGAGAGTCGTAAACAGACAGAAGTAGAGCTGGTCGCAGCACTAAATGCTGCAAAAATCGCAACACTTGCAAAGGCTGAATTTTTCTCCAATATGTCACATGAGATGCGCACACCCATGCACGCTATTCTGAGTTATGCAGAATTAGGGGCATCCGATATCAACGACACCTCCAAAGAAAATCTTGCCCGATATTTCTCACGCATCACCAGCAGCGGCGAACGCTTAATGGAGTTGATCACAACCCTGCTGAACCTTACTGAACTGGATTCAGGAGATAGAGAATTTGACATGCAAGAGGCAGATCTACTGGAGATCATACAGGCAGTGGAGGCAGACCATGCCTCACAACTTCACGATAAATCACTCACCGTTAAAACCCATACAGAAGAGGCACACTACATTGCCCAATTGGACACCATACAGATCATGCAGGTTGTGAACGGCATATTTGATAATGCCATCTGCTATACACCAGACAAGCGACAGCTTACGCTATCTCTAACCCCTGATGAGCTAAGCAATAGCGATGGAGAGGCTATAGCCGCTATTACCTTAAGCATGTCAGATCAAGGTGTCGGTGTGCCAGAAGATGAACTTGAAAGCATATTTGATGCATTTGTACAGTCAACAAAAACCAAGACTGGCGCTGGAGGCACCGGTCTGGGGCTTAGCGTCTGCAAAAAAATCATTGAAGGTCATCACGGAAGGATCTGGGCAGAAAACAATGCACAGGGTGGCGCAACTTTCTCCTTCACCATCCCTTTGGTTCAAACTATCTTTGATAACAGCTAAACCCTGCAAGCAGAGTCACTTGCAGGGTTTAGGGGAATAGCTAATCGCGTTTTAATTGCGACAAATCTCTCACTGCACCATGGGCTTCGCTGGTCGTCAGTGCCGCATAGGCTTGCAGTGCCTGACTCACAACACGATTGCGCCCTTCCGGCTTCCAACCAGCCGCACCCTTTGCATCCATTGCCTGGCGACGACCAGCCAATACCTCATTACTGATAGCAATATTAATACTGCGGTTGGGGATATCAATCTCAATCAGATCACCCTCTTCAATCAGCCCAATATTGCCGCCTTCAGCGGCCTCCGGTGAACAGTGGCCAATGGATAGACCCGAGGTGCCACCCGAGAAACGACCATCTGTAATCAATGCACAGGCCTTGCCCAGCCCCTTGGATTTCAGATAGCTGGTGGGGTAGAGCATCTCCTGCATACCTGGCCCACCCTTGGGACCTTCATAGCGAATGATAACCACATCACCCTCTTTAATCTGATCATCCAGAATACCGGCTACGGCATCATCCTGACTCTCAAAGATACGGGCAGGGCCACTGAAGGTCAGGATTGAATCATCCACCCCCGCTGTCTTCACAATACAGCCCTGCCCTGCCAGATTACCAAACAGCACAGCCAGCCCGCCATCCTGACTATAGGCATGCGCCTGATCACGGATACAGCCACCCACCCGGTCGGTATCCAGTGAAGACCAGCGGGCCTCCTGACTAAAGGCAGTTTGAGTTGGAATACCACCTGGCGCTGCTGAATACAATTTGGCAGAGGTCTCACCACCTTGCATGACATCCAGTTCATCAATGGCTGCACCCAGCGTTTTTGAGTGTACCGTCGGTATATCACGGTGCAGCAGGCCAGCTCGATCCAACTCGGCCAGGATAGCAGTGATACCACCCGCACGGTGCACATCCTCTACATGGTAATCCGGGGTTGCAGGAGCCACTTTGCAGAGGTTGGGCACCTTACGTGACAGGCGATCAATATCATTCATCGTGAATTCAACCCCAGCCTCATGGGCACAGGCCAGCAGGTGCAGCACGGTGTTGGTAGAGCCGCCCATGGCAATATCCAGGCACATGGCATTTTCAAAGGCCTCGAAGGTCGCCATCGAGCGCGGCAGCGCCGATTCATCACCCTGTTCGTAATAGCGGCGCGCCAGTTCAACAGCCAGTCGCCCACCCTCAAGGAATAGCTCCCGACGATCAGCATGGGTGGCTACCAGGGTACCATTGCCGGGCAGGCTCAGGCCCAGAGCCTCGGTCAGGCAGTTCATGGAGTTGGCGGTAAACATGCCAGAGCAAGAGCCACAGGTGGGACAGGCAGAGCGTTCAATGGACTGCACATCGGCATCACTCTCATTCGGATCAGCAGCAGCAACCATTGCATCTACCAGATCCAGATGCACCTCTTTGCCACCCAGCTTGACCTTACCCGCCTCCATCGGGCCGCCGGATACGAACACAGCAGGGATATTCAGCCGCAAGGCAGCCATCATCATACCGGGGGTGATCTTGTCGCAGTTTGATATGCAGACCATGGCATCCGCACAGTGGGCGTTGACCATGTATTCGACAGAGTCCGCAATGATGTCCCGTGAAGGCAACGAATAGAGCATGCCACCATGCCCCATGGCAATACCATCATCAATGGCAATGGTATTGAACTCTTTGGCCACGCCACCGGCCTTCTCGATCTCCCTTGCCACCATCTGCCCCATATCCTTGAGATGGACGTGCCCAGGCACAAACTGGGTAAAGGAGTTAACCACGGCAATAATGGGTTTTTCAAAATCCCCATCCTGCATACCTGTGGCGCGCCACAGCGCCCGTGCGCCCGCCATATTGCGTCCGTGAGTTGTGGTGCGTGAACGGTATTGAGGCATGAAGGTTCTCCAGTTAAACATTTAATAAAGTATGGACTGTATTATCTAATACTTTCCATATTCAACGCATCCTGATTTAGCCGCGCTGATCAACAGTCAGATGTTGCGAGGTGGATATAATGGCCTCTCTGTAGGTATTCTGAGTAAAGCCAGATGCCTCAAAGGTGATGACATTCTCTTTGCAGCCTAAAAGATCCACCACCCATTTGTAGCGATGTTCTCCAACCTGCTCCCGTCCAATGCCATTGATGGTGGCAAGATAGGCAAACATCGTCTGCGGGCCATCATTGACCAGACTGATCTTTAGCTGACTGACTTCATGAAACACCAGCTTGGCAGGGGCCACCTTAAACCGATAGTGTCCACTCTCATTGAGCCATTGCTCGATGTAATCAATATCCAACACCAGATCATTGGCAAAATTCTCATCCACAAATGAGATGCCATGCAGAGTATTGTCATGCCAGGTCATCAGTTCAAACTGTTCTGTTTTTAATTTCATTGGTTACTCTTAAATCTACTTCAGGGGACAAGTCTGGCCGCCTGCTGAATCACCTCAGGCCCAGCCCCTTTCAGGTGGGCATTTTCACTCAGATATCGCCGCCAGGCACGAGCACCAGGCTGCCCCTGAAACAGTCCAAGGATATGGCGGGTAATTTGATGCAGTCTAACACCCTGCCCAAGCTCATGCTCCACAAACGGCATGAGCTGTTCCAGCAGTTGATGGCGCGTGGGTATCGCGTGTTCATCCTGGTAGAAACATCGGTCTGCCTCAGCCAAAATCCAGGGATTATGATAGGCCTCCCGGCCAATCATGACGCCATCCAGATGGTGCAGCTGCTCTTCAGCCTGATCCAATGTTTTTATACCGCCATTGATGACAATCTCCAACTGGGGAAAATCTCTTTTCAGGCGATGCACCCGGTCATATTGCAGTGGTGGAATATCCCGGTTCTCCTTCGGACTCAACCCTTTCAGCCACGCCTTGCGAGCATGCACAATAAACGTCTTACACCCGGCAGCTGATACCTGCTCAACCAGCTGACTCAGAATCTCATAGCTATCATGCTCATCAATCCCGATACGGGATTTAAGCGTAACCGGAATATCAACCACCTCAACCATTGCCCTGATACAGTCACTTACCAATGCTGGCTCTACCATCAGGCAAGCACCAAAACGGCCAGACTGCACCTTGTCGGAAGGGCATCCCAGGTTAAGATTTATCTCATCATAGCCATACGCTTCACACAGTTTTGCACACTTTGCCAGAGCAACCGGATCACTCCCCCCAAGCTGTACCGCCACCGGATGCTCCAGAGGGTCATAGGCCAGCAGATAGTCCTGATCGCCATGCAGCAGCGCTCCTGTGGTAATCATTTCGGTATATAGCAGCACGTGTTTGGAGATCAGTCGCAGAAAATACCGATCAAAACGATCGGTCCAATCTAACATGGGTGCAATGGAGAGGGTACGGTCTACAACAATCATTGATGCATATTCAATCTACAAAGCGGAAGGATACTTATTAACAATATCATTTTCTAGGAGTCTGTCGGATTTAGCGACGTATCCCTATAGAATAGGCTCATCGTACCAAGAAGAGATCGACATCACCATGTCAGGCAAATTCCAGCCCATCAATCGAGATACCGCGTACCTGTTGCCGCCCTCACTACAA